>CBFGPJ010000126.1:0-7668 GCA_965650615.1 uncultured Fluviicola sp.
CCCTTTGGTAGCAAAGTCCACAAGGAATTCCTTATGCTGCACACATGTGAGCATTTTATGAAATTGCATTGAATACGCCTTGCTTTTAAAATTCCTTGTGTCCCTCGTGTGCCTTGTGGTTAGTATGTACTACCAGCACATAGTTGAAAATCCTTGTGTTCTTAGTGGTTATTTCAGCGGCAAACTCACCCGGATCGTTGTTCCTTTCCCGATCTCGGAATGCACCACATATACCTTTCCTTTATGATATTCTTTGACGATGCGCTTTACCAATGAAAGCCCAAGGCCCCAACCGCGTTTCTTGGTGGTGTAACCCGGTTCGAAGATGGATTTGAATTGTTTTGGTAACAGGCCCTTCCCGGTGTCCGAAATTTCAATGTAAACCCGTTCCGGGACCGTCTTGATGGTTACGGTTAGCTTTCCTTTGGATTCCATCGCATCAACCGCATTGCGGATAATATTTTCCATCACCCATTCCATCAGTGACTTGTTGTGATTCACCGGGATCGGCTCATCTGCAAAATGCGAAATCATTTCTACCTTTTGAGAAATGCGCGGACGCAGGTAGTCCATCACGCCTTGTACCGTGAGGCGGATATCACTTTGTGTCAAATGCGTTTCCGACCCGATCTTGGAAAAGCGTTGTGATACAGTATCCAATCGTTCAATATCCTTTTGCATTTCAGCAATGATGTTCGGGTCCACGTTCTGTGTTTCCAATAATTGGATCCAGGCCATTAAGGAGGAAAGCGGAGTTCCCAATTGATGGGCCGTTTCTTTCGCCATTCCGGCCCAAACCTGGTTCTGTTCTGCCTTACGGAAAGTACTGAAGAGCAGGTAACCGATGAAAATAAACAAGCCGATGATCAGGAACTGGATATAAGGAAAGAACTGCAATTGTTTCAATTCTCCCGAATTATCGAAGTAAAGCAAATTCACCTCATCTTCACCAAAAGAAATTTTAATCGGTTCGTTTACCAATTCCAGGGAATGCAGTGTCTTCTTCAGGTTTTCCTGGGAAGTTTTCTCCTTTGGGAGATTGCTTGAAATGAGCGAGTCGTTGCTGTCGTCCATCAATACCACCGGGATCAGTTTGGAGTCGTTGATCAACTCATTGTTGAAAGCCGTAATCAGTGAGTCGCGTTCTTTTTCAAGTTGAATAGTGCGTTTGGTATCCGTGTAAAAGGAGGTCATCGTTAGACCTTTCACCACTTCGATCCGGAAAGGCTGGTGATTCTTCTCCCAAACCTTAGTCAAAACCAATAAGCTGTCCTCGTATTTTTTGATGAGTTCTTTCCGAGACAATTCCGGGTTTACTTTTCGCAGGTCTGCCGTATCGAAATCGATGTTAGTGTAACTGGAGATCTGGTTCCTGTCATCCACCAAAATTACCGGGATGTCTTTATTCTCATCAATAATACTGATCGGGAAACGATAATCGGGAAAGCAGTTGATGTCTGCGGGTTCTTTGGAGATCTCTTTCGTAGCGTCAAGATATAACTTGATTTTCCGGCGCTCATATCCCCGCAATTGTTGAAATGCGCGATTGGTAAATTCAACCAGCTCCGCTTTTTTCTTGATCGCATCGGCCCATTGTTTTGCCCGCAGGCGCTCGCGGTCGGATACTTTTTGTACCGTTGAATTCGATACCCACAACGACACCGCTACGGTAATCAAAGCGATCACGAGCAGCACGATTTTCCATTTCTGTTTGTTGGAGTATAAATTCATTGAATACGAATGTAATTAAAAACGGGGTTTTGATAGTTAAATTGTTTTGAGTTGAGAATGGACAATTGAAAATTGAAAAGGAATGATCAATTGTCAAGTAGAGAAATCTTTCTTGATAATTCAATCATTCATAATTGATAATTAAGGACCTTGTCAATTGTCCATTTTCAATTTTCCATTATTTAGCTTCATTCTGAATTACTCATTTCAATCTCCAAAAACGCTTTTTCATTAATTTTGCACCCGAAACGAGAACGAAACAACAAGATATAACATGGCTGACTTTTTTTACCAGGAACCGTATCCGATCCAAAAAGATACGACCGAGTACCGCAAGGTTTCTTCCGACTATGTAACCGTTGAGAGAATCGGGAATAGGGAAATACTGAACATTGATCCGAAAGGATTGGAATTGTTGGCGCAGGAAGCCTTGGGCGATGTTTCTTTTTACCTGAGAACTTCCCATTTGGAGAAATTGCGTGCGATCCTGGACGACCCGGAAGCAACAGATAACGACCGCTTTGTAGCTTACAACTTGTTGCAAAATGCAACCATCGCTGCAGAAGGACAACTTCCTTCCTGCCAGGATACCGGAACGGCAATCGTGGTGGGTAAAAAAGGAGAAGATGTGTATACCGGCGTGAATGATGCCGAATACCTTTCGAAAGGAATTTACAATACCTACCAGGAGCGCAACTTGCGTTATTCGCAGATTGTGGCTTTAGACATGTTCGAAGAGAAGAACTCCGGTTCCAATCTTCCGGCACAGATCGATATTTACGCAGGACAGGGACCGAAATACGAATTCCTGTTCCTGGCAAAAGGAGGAGGTTCTGCAAACAAGACCTTCTTATACCAAAAAACGAAATCCTTGCTGAACGATGCTTCTTTGGAAGAGTTCATCAAAGAAAAGATCAAAGATTTGGGTACTTCTGCCTGTCCGCCATACCATTTGGCGTTCGTGGTGGGAGGTACTTCTGCTGAAGCGAATTTGGCTGCGGTGAAAAAAGCCTCTGCCGGATATTACGATCATTTACCGACCGAAGGAAACATGGGAGGCCAGGCTTTCCGTGACTTGGAATGGGAAAAACGCGTACAGAAAATTTGCCAGGAAAGTACGATCGGAGCACAGTTCGGTGGGAAATACTTTACGCACGATGTCCGTGTAATCCGCTTGCCGCGCCATGCGGCTTCCTGTCCGGTTGGATTGGGAGTTTCCTGTTCGGCAGACCGGAATATCAAAGCAAAAATCACGAAAGATGGTTTATTCGTGGAGCAATTGGAGAAAAATCCGCGCCGTTTGCTGCCTGAAGTTCCGCCGCATTTGGAGCCGCCGGTAACGATTGACCTGGACAGACCAATGGCTGAAGTATTGGCTGAACTATCCAAATACCCGATCAAAACACGTTTGAAACTGAACGGGACATTGATCGTTGCCCGCGACGCGGCGCACGCACGTATCAAAGAACTATTGGATGCAGGTCAGCCGATGCCGGAATACTTTAAAAATCACCCGGTGTATTATGCCGGTCCTGCGAAAACCCCGGAAGGAATGCCATCCGGAAGTTTCGGGCCTACAACAGCCGGGCGTATGGATTCCTACGTGGACCTGTTCCAAAGCATGGGTGGAAGTATGATCATGCTGGCAAAAGGAAACCGTTCGAAAGACGTAACGAATGCGTGCAACAAGTACGGCGGATTCTATTTGGGATCTGTTGGTGGCCCGGCTGCGATCCTTGCAAAAGAAAACATCCTTTCCGTGGAGTTGGTCGACTTTGAAGACATGGGAATGGAGGCAGTGCGTAAGATCACGATCAAGGATTTCCCGGCATTCATCATCACGGATGATAAAGGGAATGATTTCTTCGCGAATTTGTAATCCTAACTAAATATGGTTCCACCTTTTTACCATTGCCGTAAAAAGGTGGAGCCAAAAAGGTCTAGGCGATGGGTAAACCAATCGACCTGTTAGCAGGTTATGACAGAATTTTTCATAAACTCAGCGTACCGCCTCAAACAGTATGAAAAATTTACTGTCATTTACTGCACAGGTTCCCGATCTAGTTTACTAAAGCGCCATATTGAGATCTTCTAAGAAGAATTGTTTATGCTTCGAAGAGTGATGAAGAGTGATTTTAAATTTCCCCCTTTGGAGGGGGATAAAGGGGGAGGAAATAAAAAAGGATCACCCTTTTACGGATAATCCTTTTGTGTCTATGCAAAAATCCTTCATGCCCCTCGTGGTAAAATAAACATTCCCTGATCAATCGATCTTTACAAATACCTGGCGTTGTGAACCGCTTTCGTTGCTCAGTTTAACCACATAAGTTCCCGGTGAAAGGCCTTGGATATCCAATTGCTTATCCGTATCGGACAATTCTTTTTCCAATACAATTGTTCCCATGGAATTATAGATCACAATACGGCAGTTGTTTAGTTTTTCTGCTGAAATGAAAAGTTCCTTGCTCGACGGATTCGGGTAGAGTTGGAAATCGTTCAGGGAATGGGAATTGACTGACAGAAGATCTTCATGTAATTTTTGAACATAGATATCACTTGGTCCGCTCGGAGTGTGTTCTTCTATGCCTGTTCCACAATCAAAATCAACGGTTTCCACAAACCAGCCGGTGGAATAAACGTTTCCAAGATTATCGGCAGCGATTCCGGTCACCAGGTCGTTGTATAAAATTCCGGTATTCCCGTAAGCCCCTGACCAAATGTAATTCCCATTCGAATCCAGGTAAACGATAAATATATCATCCTGACCTGAGAAATTGCCTGCTGTACTTCCCGGATCAAAATCTACCGTATCGTTAAAGATACCGGTTACCACAATGCCATTGTTGGGGTGGTATGCAAGGGATTGACTGTGTTTGTAATAGGTTCCTGCAAACGTTCGTCCCCAGGAAAAATCTGCTGCAGGAGTGAGTTTCAGAATAAAGAAATCGGTTCCGTTGGCTGGAGTAACTGTGTTTGTTCCTGTTCCCGGGTCCAAATCCATTGCCGCGTCGAAAATACCTGTCAGGTAAATCGCTCCATTTGGATCAGTTGTTACTCCAACTCCTTTATCCGTATAGGTGGAGCCGAATTGTTTGACAAGGTTGAAGTCACAGTCCGTAGTCAGAGACAAGAGAAAAATATCAGCGTATCCGTTCGTACTGAGCATGGTAGCAACGGATGGTGAAGGATTGAAATCTACATTCTGTTGGAACCAGCCTGTGAGTAAAAGCGTATTTTGATGAATGGTTAATGAAGTGCTTTCATCGAATCCACCGCTTCCAATCTTTTTCGCCCACACAAAATTCCCGTCAGGGTTTAATTTTTGAATGAAAATATCCATATTGGATCCGGTAGCACTTAAATTGGCAATTCCGGTTCCGGGATCGAAATCAGCGGTTCCGTAAAAATGCCCGGTGGAATAGATATTTCCGGCAGCATCAGTTTTCAGGTCGTTGATCTGGTCCGGATCCCCGGCATTGTCATTCGGATTTCCAAATGATCTGGCCCAGAGGAACTGCCCGGCGGTATTTATTTTCAGGATGTAAGCGTCAGATTGCCCCTGCGAAGATATAGTAGAAGTACTGTCGACGGTTGGGAAGACAATTGTTCCAGCAAAACGCCCGCCGATAATAACATTATCAGAAGGATCAACTGCGATGGAAGTGACTATTGCAGCACCTCCAAACGGGAACGTTTTTGCCCAGATGAGGTTTCCTGCCGGACTTAATTTTTGAACGAACACATTGGAACCCGAACCGGCATTTAAGTTGGTGACACCAGTTCCAGGGTCAAAATCTGCAGTTCCCGAGAAACTTCCCGTTACATAAACATTATTCCCACTGTCGGTTGTAATTGCCTGGCCATCGTCGCCCTGCGGCCCACCGAAATGATGTGCCCATTCAAACTCTAGGGATTGTGCTTTAGTTACGCCGGTCTGAAGGATCAGAACCAGCAAAAGAATCAGGTGTTTTTTCATACGAAAAGGTTTTGTTGGGGTAAAGATAGGGTAAAAGGGGGATTGTTTTTCTTTTTTTCAATTACGGTTCCGGGTATGTTGGGGGCGATGAAGGAGAAGCCCTTAAAACACGTTCATGGGATTTCTTTCCTTGAGTTGTTCGTACTGGTCGGAGAATTTTCCAAAACGGTAGTTTACTTCCAATGGTCTATCAGGGAATTTATTTTGAACCCAGAATTCTAGGTCGGTATTTTGAGTTGTTCCGGCAACGAAACGCAAACGTTGATCTTTAAAAAACAGGTAATAGTAACTGGCTTCATTATCTTCATTTGATCGAATAACTTTTATCCAGCTATCCCAACTTGTATGCGGGATGACCAATTCGTGCAGATAATATTTTTTAAGCGGATACCGGAATGGAAATTCTCGTTTAAAAAAAATGGTTTCTTCGTCCACTGTTATTTGCGTTTTTGGAAAAATGCCTTTTAAAAACCACAGTAATAATACTCCTATTATTAAAACAGTACTACATATGATTTCGGAATAATCAGGAAAAATGAAAAGTAAAGCCAAGCCTCCAAGGAATACAATCAGAAAACGTTTTACGAATCGGACGGTAAGCATTGGTTGTGGTTTCATTCTTTTGTTTCCTTTTGAAAGTGCAAATAAATGAATAATTTGAAGAGAAAGTGAGATTTATTTGATTGGACCGGGATTGTTTTTTTTATTTAAACTTTCCTTGATGTGAGTTAAGTGTGGTTGTACACGTTCAAATAACCCCAAAAGCCTGTCTGCAAAATCCTGTGCTTTTTCATCTGCTAAAGTCGGGATAATTTGAATGAGTGTTTCATCAATGGATAAATCAAAATCTTGTATTTCATCCCAAATCAACCACCAATCTTCAAACCCTTTGAACTCAGGAAAATGCTCCTTATGTTTTGAAGCAACATAATCTTTAACAGCTATTGTATCATATTCTGTTGTTTGTTCATTTATCCAAAATCCTATGTATGGATAATGTTGACTCAATCGTTGAAAACAAAAAATAATAGAAGGTAATCTATTGGAATAAAACCAGGCATTCTTTTCACTAATGAAGAGCTTAGCATGTTGGTGTGAAATATTGGGTTCAAGTTTTGCCTCCCATTTGTGATGGCTTACTAATCCGGCACTAACTTTTTCAAGTACTGTCTTCCAAAAATTCTGAATGAGTTTTTCTTTTACTGATGGGAATTGATTTTTTGCAATAATCAACCCTTTTAGGTTTTCTTCTGTTGTTAGGAATTTAAAGAATTCTTGTTCTGGATTAGTCATGTTTAAATGCGTTTATGGTTTTCTTGTATTGGGAAAGGGTATGTTTTACTACTTCTGGGATAGAATCATTAGTTATCTGATCTAACCATCGAATAATGTCAGTTTTGTAAGATTTAAGGTGCAAAATGTTTTTACTCAAATACTCATTCATTAGTTCATTTGTTAGTGATTCTTCTGAGGGATATTTTCCGCTTTTAGATAGATAGACCAATTTCTTGATAGCTGAAGGATAATGATCGTCCATATAGCTGTAATATCGTTTCAATTGGTCACGCTGATCGGTAGCATTGATCTTGTTTTCAATGGAAATGCAATAGTGTTGCTTTTTATAATGAAAGGAAAGATAAATGTCAATCTGACCATATTCTCCGACACTTAATTCTTCTATCAGTTGAAAATTACTCATTTCTGAATATGAAATTGTGTTCTCAAACAACTCGTTTACCAATAATTCAAGGAAACGTGATCCCAATTGATGGTTTCCTTTCGGATGTAATAGCGCACATAAAAATGGAGTATGCAGACGCGTTTCATAATGACCATAACGCAGCAGACCGAATACATTAAACATTGGAGCATGCATTTGTTGAAATTGGTCTAGGTTTTCTTGTAACGGAATTAATTGACTGACCAGGTTTGTGATCCGGGATTTTTTTGTTTCCAATAAA
>CBFGPJ010000127.1:0-7658 GCA_965650615.1 uncultured Fluviicola sp.
GTTGAAGCAGAAGACGGATTCAAAAACGTAGTTATTGATGCTAAAATCGATACGGCTTCGGTAAATACACGTAACGAACAACGTGACGGACACTTGAAGAGCGGAGATTTCTTCGATGTGGAAAATCACCCGCAAATTACATTCAAAGCAGAACTTCCCGAATTGAAATCAGGTAAGATCGAAGGCGAGTTCCAGCTACACGGAATAACGAAACGCATTCCTTTGGATATCGAGTTCCATGGAGAAGGAAAAGATCCATGGGGAAATCAAAAAGCTGCTTTCAGTTTCGAATCATCCATCAACCGCAAAGACTTCGGTTTGACCTGGAATTCGACTCTTGAAACAGGTGGAGTTTTGGTTGGAGAAGACGTAAAATTACGCGGTGAAATTCAATTGATTAAACAATAAATTTAGTAAAACAGTTTAGTAAGGACGGGACAAAATCCCGTCCTTTTTTTGTTCTTTTAAAATGACATTTTGCACATTGAACTAAACGATTGGTTCAATCTTGCGATTTAAATCATTAATCATTAGTAATATTATTTCAACATTAATTTATTACTACTGTATGAAGAATCTGCTATTACTATGCTTCATCCTTACCCCCTTGATGTCGTGTTTTGCCCAACCTGCAAATGACGATCCTTGTTCAGCTACGTCGCTAACCGCCAATGCTTCCTGCTCCTATACGGCGGGAACGAATGTTGCAGCAACCAATACTGCGGGAGTTCCTGCACCGGGTTGCGCTTCTTACTCCGGGCAGGATGTCTGGTTTACAGTTGTAGTTCCCGCAACCGGTTCCATTATGGTCAATACAAATAGCGGCTCGATGACAGACAGCGGTATGGCCTTCTATACCGGAACTTGTGGTTCGTTGACCCTGGTAGAGTGTGACGATGATGACTCTGGTAACGGAAATATGTCGATGATCTCAAGAGGTGGATTAACACCGGGAAGTACGCTTTATATCCGGATATGGGATTACGCAGGAGGAACCGGAACATTTTCAATTTGTGCCGTTGCCGGTGCTCCTTCAAATTCATGCGGAAGTGCCGCAACCAATGACAATTGCCCTTCTCCGGCAATCCTCACTCAAGGCCCCGGAACATTCAGTGCTTCAACAGATGTTACTTTTACTGCGGATTTACCAGGTAACGTAAACTCTGTGTTTTGTGGTTCCATTGAAAACAATTCCTGGTACCAGTTTACTGCAAGCAGTACAACGCATACATTTCCTATTGCTTCCGTGACTGGGTGTGTCAGTGGTTGGGGAATCCAGGCGCATGTTTATAATATTACTTACGATGCATCCGGATGTTGCGTCGGGTTTACGTCCATGTCAAACTGCTACAACCCCGGAAACACAACTTTGGGAACCGTAACAGCTACAGGACTTACGATCGGTAACAACTATATGCTTATGATCGACGGGAATTCAGGAGACGGTTGTGAATTCACCATTTCCGGGTGGACCGGTACCGGAATCCTGCCGGTAGCACTATCCGAGTTCAACGGGAATGCAACGAGCCTGGGAAACATCTTGTCCTGGCGAACAGAGAGTGAATACAAAAACGACTATTTTGAATTGATGTACTCCCGTGATGCAGATCACTTTGAGAAAATAGGTACAATCCAGGGAGTCGGAACAACTTCAGAAGCCCAGGAATACCAATTCATTCACCAGGGTGTTCCTTCAGGGACAAGTTTTTACAAATTGCAACAAGTTGATTTGAACGGAGCAAGAACGGACTCAAAAATCATTTCCATTCAATCAAAAGGAGAGCTGGACGGATTATTCAGCACCTACCCGAATCCTATGAAAGATCAACTGGTAATTCAACTTCAAAGCTCCCGGAAAGAGGTAATGGAAATTGAAATTACGGATCAAAAAGGAATTTCAGTATTAAAAGAACAGGTTCTTGTCAATGAAGGAGTTACCAATCTTTACAGGGATATTGCTTCATTAAGTGCCGGGGTCTACACCTTGATAGTTACAAGCAATACATCTTCACAAAAACAACGAATCATTAAAATTGACTAAGATGAAAAAAACACTTTTTTTATTTGCGATCTGTTTTTTCTCAAACGGTGTTTTTTCTCAAACATCCGTATTTGAATTAAACCAGGAGAAAGCCCGTTATAACCAATCGAAAAACGTCTCACAAATGGTTTCAAGTACGTTCCATTCCAAAACAACAATCACAAATTCGGATTTCAATCAAATAGCTGCCGTTATGGAGCAAAAAGACGGTTATGTTTCCTGTACTTTGAACGCACAGAACAACCTGATCGTGGTTCACGAAAACTGGGTAGAGCTTAAGGATATTCAGGATGTCATCGGGCAATTTGTTCCTGTTGAACCGGAATTGAGAACCGAACAACTGATCAAATAGCAATAAAACCAATAACATCATTCAGAAGGACGTCAATTGGCGTCCTTTTTTGTTATCACGAATAATGCCTGCCAAATGATAAAAACGATGTGATCTATTTTTGAACCACATAGGAACAACGCTTACGCTAATCGCATGTCGACAGTAGCTCTTCGCCTTCGTAAAGCCACTTCGGCAGAGCAAGATTAGCGATGGCACAAGCTCCAGCGAAGGCGCATAGAATACATAGTTTACCACGAAGACATGAAGTACACGAGGTTTTATCTTCCATAGAGGGTTGATTGATCGCGGGACTTCGCTAGCTCAGTCGGGAGAATTAACCACATAGGAACCTAGAACACATAGAAGAGAGGTAATCGATTGGATGATAAGGTCGAGTAAGTAAATACATAAAATCCGAAGCGTCAGAATAATATTAAACTTGCCAAATGATGAAAACTATGTGTTCTATGTGGTTTTATTTTTAGCCATATCGATTACTTGATCCCAAATTATCCCCAATAAAAAAGCGGCCACTCTTTCGAATGACCGCTTTCGCATTTTAAAAGAAATCAGATCCTTAGTTCTTCACGATTCGCTCGATAGAAGTACCCAGGTCTGTTTTGATTCTCAATGTATAAACACCTCTTTCGTAAGTGCTGAGATCAATTGGATCTCCTGACTTAATTTGAGTTGTCTGAACCAGTTTTCCTTGAACATCCATTACTTCAACAATAGCTGAAGAAGCATCCATTGTCACGATAACCACATCGTGAGTCGGGTTCGGATGAACCGAGATTGCAGAAACTGTATTTTCTTTGATTCCAACATTCGCGATCACAACACAGTTGGACGTATCCGAACATGTTCCGTTAGAAACCAAGACAGCATAGGTACCATTTGCAGTTGGAGCAAATGTCTGTGCCGTTGCACCGGCTACCGGAGTATTTGTCGTACAGTTGATCCATTGGTATGTGGTACCGGCAGAAGCTGTAATCGTCGCGTTCCCGTTATCCGTTGCAGTTGCAACAAACGGAGTGATTGTCAAATCCAAAGTCACCACTGAATCACATCCCGCGGCATTCGGAATTGTATCATTGTACATACCGGAAGCATTGTAAACAGTTCCGTTTTGAGCCCAGGTATAGGTCGGGCTACAAGTTGAAACAGTAAACGTGGACGCTGTTGGTTGATTGATCGTTAAGTTCAATGTAACCACGGAGTCACAACCAGCAGCGTTTGGAATAGTATCCATGTATGCTCCTGAAGTTGTATACGTCATTCCATTTTGCGGCCATGTGTACGATGTACATTCTGTTACAGAAACTGATGCAGTTGTCGGCTGATTGATTGTCAAATTCAATGTAACTACCGAATCACAGCCTGCAGCATTTGGAATCGTATCGTTATACATACCGGAAGCAACATAGGTCATTCCGTTTTGTGCCCAGGTATACGAAGTACATGCTGTTGCCAAAACAGTTGATGAAGTTGGCTGATTGATTGTTAAGCTCAACGTAATCACCGAGTCACAACCATACATATTCGGAACTGTATCATTGTAAGCACCCGAAGTTGTATATGTCAATCCTGTCTGAGGCCATGTATAAGATGAACAAGCCGTCATCGGGAACAAAGATGCAGAAGGACTTCCGATCGTTAGGTTCAATGTGATCACCGAATCACAACCTGCAGCATTCATAATGGTTGCTGTATGTGTCCCTGAAGTCGTATACGTCTGACCGTTGATCGGCCAGGTGTAGGTATTACAAGCTGCATGGGCAACTGTCGCACTCGTACTGTTCTTAATCGTCAGGTTCAATGTAATTGTTGAATCACAACCTGCCGCATTCGGAACGACAGCAGTATATGCTCCCGAAGTCGTATATGTAGCACTATTCTGAGCCCATGTATAGGTATCACAAACTGTTGCAGAAACACTGGAACTTGAAGGTTGATTTACCGTTACTGCAACAGAACCTGAAGCAGAACATCCATAACTATTTGTTACTGTAACTGTATAGTTAGTGCTCGTAGTTGGAGCAACACCGGCTGGATTTTGAACACTTGAAGTAAATCCTGCCGGAGCCGAAGTCCAACTGTAAGTCGGTGCTGCAGACTGTAACCCTGACACAATAACATTATCAATAACCCAATAGTACCCGTAAGTAGTAACGTAATTGAATCGAATTTTTAAGTTAGACTCATTCAAGTATGATGCCAATGATACATTTTCATTTGCCGGAACCTGAGCACCAGATGTAACGACACCTTGACTTCCCAGAGGCAAATAATCTTTCAGTGTTGTCCAGGATGTACCTCCGTTAGTTGAAATTTCAAGACGTACAAGACTGTCTCCTGTATTCCATTTTTGGTATAGGTTTTCAAACGTTAGGCTCGCACTTGTCATTCCCATTGTATTGAATGAAGGAGAAACCAATGTAGTTCTGATCTTATTCCCTGAACCGGTCAAATCAGCGTTTGACATAGCAAAACCTCCTCCGTTCGGAGTCGCGAAATTAGTGAAGTAAGTCGTATAACTATATGGTGGGTTCTGAAGAACGAATGCAGCTGTTGCAGGAGCCGTTCCTGAAGCAGTTGTAGTCCATGTTCCAAATCCGGAATTAAAGTCCTGAGAAAGCACTGTAGTTGGAACAATTTGTGAATTCGATGTTGCCGAACTTGTCAGGTTAATCATTTCTCCATTACAAATACTTACATCGTTAGCATTCGCTGTAACTGAAGTTGGATTTGGATTAACTGTCACAGAAACCGTGTTTGTTGTTACACAACCACCATCTGTACCGGTTGCTGTATAAAGATAAGTACCGGCAACAGTAGGACTAATTGTTACAGGGTTTCCGGCAACTGGAGTTTCCGCTCCACTTCCTGCCGCACCCGACCATGAATAGGTGTAATTTTGAAGCGGTGTCGGATTAGTATTCGCAGCAGTTAGTGTAATTGATCCATTTTCACAGACAGCCGAAACGGATGCCGAAGCAGAAATTGCATCTGGTGAAGAAACCGTAATTGTAACAGCAACACGTGCACTTTCACAACCTGTAGCAGTATTCAACTCACTTACATAAAATGTAGTGGTTGATGAAATTGCCGTTGTATAAGTTGTTGAGGTCCCTGATTGAAGAACAGTTCCTGCAACTGCCGCATCATACCACTTAAATTCCGGAGTTGGCAAACCACTTGTAGAAGTTACAGAAGCTGTTGGAACCTGTGTACCACATTGCGCAGAGTTCGTCGCAGTTGGTGTCGCAGGAAGCGGATTTACCGTGATAGTTGTTGATGGCGATGGAGTAACCGTACAACCGGCAGCTGTAATTGTAGCTGTATACGTTGTTGTAGTTGTCGGCGAAACCGATAATGGGTTCGTTGTTCCAACAGTTCCAACTCCATCTGACCATGAAACAGATGTTATTGCAGGTGCCTTATTACCAGCAATCGTAAACGTCGGACGAGTACTTGTAGTTGTATTGGAGCTTGTACCCATACAAGCCTGACCTGAAGATACAGCTGTAAATAAACAAGATGCAGATGCATTATCAGCATATATTGCAAGAGAGGAAGTAAAGGCTACCGATGCATCAGTAGTCACTGAAGTGCTGCTTCCACCCGTATTAACATTTGAATAATTGAATGAAATGACAATATTAGACACACCATCCCAATTGAATGGAGTAGAGAACACATAATTATTTGTTCCCAGAGTCAATGTTTGAGCTGCATTCGAATAAACCTGAGTAAGTCCACTCACAATTGCCGTATTTGCGATAGCGGCATTTTGCGCAGTATGTCCCACATTAATTGTGAACGAGTTCATTGTCGTTGTACCTAAACTGGTAATATTCAGAGACAATGAGGTAATGTTTCCTGCGCTTAATCCCATCGCTGTCAATTCAGACGCACGATAAATATACTGCGTTTTAACACCTCCGTAACCATGATAGAAAGGGGAAATCCCTGATGATGATGAAGTTCCTGAAGCGTTACCCGTAACCACAGTTCCGGTTTTAATCAAGGATGCCGTTAAGTTCGTTGATGAAGATGCACAAATTGACGATGAAGACGCCGTTGTACCTGCAGTACTTCCGAATAATGGTTCATCAAAATAAGTGGTTCCTGTGTAACCGCTGTTGATCCCTAAGGAATTTGTTGCTGCTACCCCCCATGCAATTGTTGCATTTGACGGTGATGGAACAGGAATTGTTCCTTCCCAGGTAGTTCCGGAAACATTCGTCATAACGATATTTGTTTGCGGAACACCATTCACAGAATATCCGATAGTGGCACCTGTTATAGTTCCTGCAGAAGTTGTAATATTTACAGAAACCAAACGAGCTGTTGCAACGCATTGAGTGGTTGTTGATGGTGTAACCGAATTCAAAGTAATAACCGGTGCAGGCGTTGTTCCTGAAAACTCATAAGCTCCCATATCCGGGGTCCCCGAACGTGCTGCACCTGTAAAGTCTGTTGTAATGGATGGGGAAGTAACCGGAGCAGCTCCACCTTCAACTTGTGTTACTATTCCGGCAACCGGACGCAAAAAGTCAGAACTTGAACCAGTCAAACTAATAAAGAAATTTCCCGCAACTCCATAACCAGCACCAGTAAATGTAGCTTCACCTGTAATTGAATTCGCATCCCTGGGAACAACAACAGCCTGGTAAGAAGGTAAAGTCTGATAAGATGTTGTTCCGTCATACATAATTAAACGAGTCGCTGATGGCGTTCCTGCATAAAACAAATTACGGTTCGAAGCAGAGGCATAATTATTCAATGCAACTCCGGAACGTCGGAAAGCGACCGCAATTCCAGTTCCAACAGGAGTTGTTTCATTGATAATAATATTATTTTGCATATCTAATGCAGCTGTTGTAGCAGTTGCATTTACCTGATGGTAGATCCCGGATGTTCCAAAGTTTGCCCCCGAAGAAGTTCCACTCAGGTAAACTGAATTGTAATAAATACCATAAACAGCACCTGTTGAAGAAGAGTTAACATTAATTCCTCTGATAACATCGGCACCACTTGCAACCGGAGCAGTCAATTCGCTGATAATGTTATTCGATACATTTACACCTGTACCACTGGTGATACTAACACCAAAAACTGTACCCCCGGCATTTGAGGAAGAAAGCGAATAAATACGGTTCGCATTGACATTGGTCATTGTTCCTCCCGAAACAGCTATTGCACTTACCAAGCTTGCACCAGTTGAAGATAGTCCATGGATATCATTATTTGAAATGTTAACTACCGGTGAAGTATTTG
>CBFGPJ010000128.1:0-7621 GCA_965650615.1 uncultured Fluviicola sp.
GGTTATGAAGAAGTACAGGTCTCTATGAGTGGTGGATCTGCTGCTTCAAAAGGAAAATTAGTTCTGAAGTTCCATACAAATAAAGAAGTCAAGTATCGTACGATAGCGGAATCAACCAAGATCACCCCATGTGACCCGGTGAAAGAAAAATCCTTCTTCACCGGAAGTACTGTGGATAAGTACGGTTTTTCCCAGGGATACTCGGTTATTACTAATGACTTCCACGGGAAACCTTATGATGTAACATTGAAAGATAACGAGGAGAACATTATCTCTAACACACTCTATGAATATTATGAGTTGGGAGAACAAATCCCGATGATTAACCGAAAAGGTGAAGTAAATAATAGGGACGTAGCACAAGAATTCGATATCCATTTTGATTCCCGATTTGTTCACGATGAATCCAAATTCCAAATGGCCGGGTTAACCGTTGGTTTTACCTTCCCGACTTTCAAAGTGAGTATTGGACCTTTTTATACTCAAAGCAGCCGGGAACGCGGTTTTTATTCCCTGAGCCTGATGAAGCATCTCAATTACTCTGCTGTAGTCAAAAAGATTACAACAACTTACCTTGGTTCAAGTAACACTGCCGAAAACATGCTTTATGACGAATATAGCGGAGAAGTGGTGCTTTCCAGTTTACAGGACGAATACGATGATCGTTTATACAACCTGGTTTATCCTTCTCATTGGGCCTATCCAAGTTTACGTGAAATCCAGACGACCTATCCTGCGAGTAGTTCAGGAACGATCAATAGTTCTACCGGATTGCTGACCACAACTTATGATTTGACCGAATTTTATGCCCCAGGCGATTTGATTGAGTTAACAAACGGATCTGTTACAGAAACGGGCTATATTTTATCTATTGCTCCGGGAACAGCGGGCGGATCAACTGCGTACATTGTATCTACCTACGGAACTATTTTTGGTTTTATCTCTGGAGCTGTTACGTTCCATGTGCTTATTCCGAACAGAACAAACCGCCTTAGTGAGACGATGCAGACGATAGTTACAAAAAAAGCCATTTGGGTTGACCCTGGAAACGTTTTTCCTTTCCCGACAGCGAATCCGGCGGAAGAAATTATAGAAAGCAGCGCCATTACTTATAAAGACAAGGATAATCTGGGCACGTGTTCCGAAAAACCTGATGGTCAATACGTTAATCTTTTTGCTAATGGTTCAAAAGGAGACCTGGTAATAGAATCAGCACTTTCCTGGCAAAGTGAACGCAAACAGGAAGTGAACAACCACAAAACACGATTTGATGGTGCCTATGCCGACTTCAAACCGTTCTACGCATTGAATACCTATGATGTTTGGACGCGTATTGACAAAGCAAATTATCCTTTTTCAGGAGACGGAACCCTGCAAAAATGGAGAAAGGGCGGGATTTCTTCACGCTATGATAAATTCGGACAAGCGCTTGAAATGCGTGATCCAATAGGAATTTACGCTGCGGTAAGAACGATCTCGAACAATAAAGCATTTAGTTTGCCGATTGCGCAAGCAGTCAATGCTAACATAACGGACATCCTGTTCGACGGTTTTGAATCATATACTTACCAGGCTGGTTTTGCTTATGATGACTACTTCCTGTTCGCTGGAGTTAGTCCGGCTGATCTAGTCTCTACCGTTAGACACAGTGGGAAAACATCTCTAAAAATAACTCCGGCTACACACTATAAATCTTATGGGATTACAACTGTTCCGACTTGCCCGTTGGAGGAAAGGCAAAACACCGATATTCCTCAGGGATACCCGGCCGGTTCCTGCAATTGTCCACCTCCTCTTTTCAATCCGACACCGGGAGAATACGTCTTTAGCGTATGGATCAAACAAACAGGAACGGGAGCAACAGCAAAAGTAATCGTAGGTTCTGCTCCTTCCGATGACGCTGTAGCATCCGGACCGGTTATTGAAGGATGGCAACGATTCGAAGGAACGTGTACCATTCCAAATGCACCGATAGCAATTACCTTGAAACTGGATAACGGTTCTTCAGCAGATGCTTATTTTGACGATTTCCGTTTCCATCCGTTTTCAGCAGGAATGACGACCACCGTGTACGACCCGGTAACCTTCCTTCCGATGGCTACGCATGATGGAAACAATTACACCACGTTCTACAATTACGATGAGAACCTGCAATTGGTACGTGTAAAAGTAGAAACCACTGAAGGAATCAAGACCGTATCTGAAACAGAATCTGGCTTAGGAACAAAATAATCAACCGAATCACATACTTCAATTAGTTATGAAAAATTGTAAATATATAGTTCTCCTACTGATGTTTATTGTATCCAACATGCATGTGTTCGGAGCAATTGAACGATTCAGTAACCGCATGGATGGGGATGGAACCGTTGGAGCACCCACTACTCTGGCAGCCGGATCGAGTATGAATTTGCAGGACGATAAGTACTATGACATGAGTACCGATCCATTTTGGGGAACCCGTTTTGCTAATAAAAAAGCAACCGGTACTGTCCGTTTGGGAATTAACCCGGACCTGGCACTTATTGCAAGTTTCAGTGGATCTCAAACGATTGAGATCAAGTACTGGACCTGGGATAACACTACCGGAGCATTCATTCAACAGCCTACTGTTACCCATACTTTTGGTTTGTCTTATTCAACCACAGGAACCGCAAACATTAGTGATCAGGCTACTTTTACCATTGCAGGAGCACACCGGATTTCGGTTCGTTTAATGTCAGGAACCTTACCATTGGACAAATTATTCCTGGAAACAACTGTGGAGGTGGAGCGTTACTACGTTCTGGATAATTCATCTGTTTTGAACTTAACGCATTATCCTTTAACGATAACTACTCCTACTGCTCCTGATGGAGGTCAAATTGAGTTCAGATGGGATACGAAACCGGGTGCTGAATTCTATGAACTGGAATGGGTACACATCAACAATTATGTTCTTCCGGGTGATCCTGCTTTAACGGAAAGCCAGTTGAATTATAACTTCTACCTGAACTGTACACGCATTGAAACCAAACAAAATTGGTATAAAATTCCACGTATTTTTGATCAGGGTTATATTATTTATCGCGTTCGCCCGATCGGAAGAAACGGTGTAAACTTTACTGACCGGCAGGACGGTGCCTGGTCAAATCCAGGTGAATCTGGTACTATTCTTTCTTTTTCATCTTTAACACCCGGAAACAAGATTCTAATCACTACCGATTATTCAGACATCAATTGGTCACACAGTGTTACTTATACTGAAGACGGAAAACGCTTTGAAGGCGTTTCCTACGCCGATGGACTGGGAAGAGGCCATCAATCTGTTGGATACAACCCGGTGACGAATCAGGTCCTGGTATCCAATGTGTATTACGATGAGCTGGGAAGAGCAGCGGTAGGTGATCTTCCTACACCGGTGGATGGTGCCTGGATGAAATTCCGGGAAAACTTTAACCGTGCTGATGGGACGGGAGAAACGTATTCCTGGCACAGCTTCGATATCTCTGATATTGGTAATGATTGTGTTGCAAGTTCAGCCGGATTTACCCTCTCGGACGGTGCCGGAAAATATTATTCTCCGAATAATCCGAACCAAAACGGCGCAAACATCGCGATCCCGGATGCAGAGAAATATCCGTTCTCACGCACAACATTTACCAATGATTTCACGAACCGTGTTGCCAGCAGTTCTGCAGCCGGTATTAATTTGAGAACCGGATCCGGAAAAGAAACCAAGATATTTTATCCAAGTACCAATCAGACGGAATTAGACCAATTATTCGGTTCGGAGGTCGGTTATGCGAAACACTACCAGAAAATGATTACGGTAGATCCGAACGGGCAGATCTATGTTCAATATTCGGATATGGCTGGGCGCACGGTCGCTTCTTACATGGAAGGACCGGCTCCAACCAATACGGATGGGGTTGAGGGGAACTCTTCTGTTCCATTATTGGTTACTATGCTGGATGAAGGTGAACCTCAAACGGTTAACACGCTTGTTCCATACTCTGAACTGTCGTATTACCAATACGTTTCATCGGATACCATTTTCAATTTCAATTATTCCTTTACTGCGTCTCAATTCCAAAGCGCCTGTACCGGAACGTTATGTTTGGATTGTGTCTACGACCTGGATATCCAGGTATTTGACGGTTGTGGAGTGGTTGTTCCTTTGACCGGCTATACGAATCCGGTCCACATGACCGGTTCTGAGATCAATAGCGTGATTAACGGAACATGTACTTCTGCAACGGCACATACAGAGACATTTTCAGCGCACCTGACTCCCGGAATGTATACTATTCATAAGAAGCTCACCGTAAATGAGGCGGCTGCAGATCAATATTGGTGCCTGTTCCTGGAAGCAAATACGTGTATTGAAGGAGTACAATCTATTTTTAATGAAGCTTACGAAGCCGAATCTTTTGCTGCCTGTGATCCATTACCGATCAATGATGAATTTTTGAATGAATGCGATGCAATGAAACAAATGTTGCTTGCTGATGTGAAACCCGGAGGACAATACGGAAAATACGGACCGGGATATAATCCTACAGATCCTTACTCAGTATACAACCCATCCGGATTATTAGGTATTAACTGGAGAAGTTTGACTTACCTGGATGAAAACGGAAATCCCGTTCCATCCGGAACATTGGCGGGAACAGCAGGTTTGGAATGGTTTGTAACCAATTTCCGCGATGAATGGGCAGAACAACTTTATACACATCATCCTGAGAACTGCTACCTGGATTTTTGTTATGAGAATGCCGCGTCTAACGAATACGAGAATGATATGCTCGCTATGAATTCATTTGACGGAGCGATGGCAGCAGGCTTTTTAATGCCTGTAGAAGGTGGTATTCCAAATAACCATTACACCCTTTTCCCAACCAGTATGTACGATGGGAATCCAGATCCTTTCTTCCTGGATGGAGCTTTGGGTGAAGATTTTGCGGATGACATGGTAGATCATTTGAATACCTACATTCTTTTAGAAGGCACAACACCATTATCTATGTGGGAGTACGCACTTTACCTGGCTGCAGGAGGAGCGTGTAAAAGAGCAGCGGATCTGCCGAATTGTATGGAATTGAACGACTGTAACAAAGACCAGGTTTGGTTAACGTTCCGCGGTTTATATTTACAGGATAAAGCAACCTTGGTATTCCTGGCTCAACAGGCTTATGCTACTGCACACGGTTGTTCGAATGAATGCATTGGCGCAGCAAATCCTTGCTCGGGAACTGCAGCACAACTGGCACCACGTGCACCACGTTTCGGGAATTTAGGGCAATTTGCAGGTACGACTACTGCTCCAACCAGCCAAGCGGATTCGGAGATCGAATTGAACCAGATTATCGCAGAATCCTGTTCAACCAGTTGTGAAGGGTATGCAGACCAATGGTTGGAAGACCTGGCTGCTTGTGCACCGATCGCTTCACTAACGCCGGCAGAGCGTGATGCTCTGCGTGATGAATTTATTGAATTGTGTATGTTGGGCTGTGATAAAGATCACCCGATGGGAGCTACTACTGCTCCTCCGGGAGAAACGACCTCGCATGGAAAGATCGACATTAAAGGTGTTCTGGATTACCATTTGGGATCAAAACCAGGTTATCCCAGCGCAGAATGCTCCGAATATCTGGTTAGTTTCCCCGGACCATACAAAACGGTGACTGAACTGCAGGGTGGTCTTCCGGTGATGGACCAATGTGGTTGTGATATCTTAATGGCCGTGCGAACCGATTACCAGACTGCAATTGCAAACAGTACTATTCCGGCAACCACACCGATTGAAGATTTCCTTTTTACATACAAGGGAATAGCGATGGACGATATTGATAATTTATTGTGTGTTTGCGATGAATTCTATGATGAAACAAACGATACCTGGATTCCGGGGGCTAATGCAGATATTATTGAAGCTAACAAATACGTTCCACAGGAATTGACCTGTACGGAAAAGGCAGGCTGTAAAACCTGTGATGAAGTGAATACCGCTTACGCATCTGCCTATGCTTATGCAGACAATACCCTTGGATTGGATGCGGATGACTTCGAAGCTTCTTCGAATTACGAGACGGTATTGACCAATTTCCTGAATAACAGCTTAGGATTTGATTTGACATTCAAGGATTACGATTTCTTCCATACAGGATGTAATACCAGCAGTTCAGACCCCGTTTGCGAGATGAATCCGATTATGACCGAATTCCGTGATGTGTTGAAACTCTTGTCCATGCGCGGACAATTGGTACATCCGTCGAACCTGAACTTAACTGCAGAGAATATCGTATATGAACACGGAAAATTGCGTGAACAGGGAATTCTTGGATCTACTTACCACGCCTCTGTAAGTTCCGGTCACCTGAACATGAGTTTCCAGAACGGTTCGGGAACACCCTGTACCTTTGACCTTTCCATTGCAGGCAGTCCGTCTTTTGATTTTACAAAGATCGTTTCTTTCGGAGAGATCTGGCCAACCAGTGAAAACTGTACGGCTAACAGCAGTTTCGAGGTAGAAGTGAAATACTATGAATGTGGTCAACTGGTAACCAAAATTGCGCAGGCGACTTCTTCCTGCATGCAGGTGAATTTCTGTTATTGCGGTAATAATGGCCAGCTTTTATGTAATGAACCCTTATTCGACCCGGAGTTTGAGATCTGTTACCAGCCACGCCTGGACAATATGATGCTGGACGCTATTGAAACTTATGAAACCAGTGTAGCAGAAGCATACACTGAATTCAAGGAGGCTTACAAAACACAATGTGCAACCGCATTCGATACCGAACATTTTGATATGCAGGGAAAATACCGCTTCTATCAATATACTTTGTTCTATTACGACCAGGCAGGAAACCTGGTGAAAACCGTAGCACCGAAAGGCGTTAACAAACTGGATGCAACCGGGGTAGCTGACGCAGCGCAACACCGGAAAGATGTAACCGGTATAACAAGTACCGTTACAGCAGTGACTCCAACACAGGAATTCGTAACTAAATATCGTTACAATTCCTACAACCAATTGGTTTCTACTGAAAATCCGGACCAGGAAGGGGTGACAAAATTCTGGTATGATTTCTACGGACGTACCGTCTTGTCACAAAACCCGGAACAAGCTGTTGTAAACAAATACAGCTATGTTTTCTATGACAAACTGGGAAGGCCGGAAGAAGCCGGACAGGTAGTACCTGCAACCGGTTTAGGGACTATTAATATCAAAGCCCCGGAACCACTTGGAACAACATTCAGGAATTGGGTGACTGCAAGCGGAAGCGTACGCTCGGAAGTAACAAGAACCTATTACGATAGAGTTTACATGACTTCATCTGCTTTGCAGGCCAAATTTGTATTGCAACCAGGTGAAACCAGTACCGGGCAGAAAAATCTGCGCCTGCGTGTAGCATCCGTGGCTTACTATAACACCTTTGACGGATCGACCGATCCGAGAACTCAATATTCATCCGCTACCCATTACACCTACGATATCCATGGGAATGTGCTTCAGACCCTACAGGATGTTCCCGAACTTGCCCCTCTTTTCCAGGATATCAAGTCTACAGAATACGAGTTCGAGCTGATCAGTGGGAACGTAAAAACAGTGAAATACCAGAAAGGCCAGCTGGAC
>CBFGPJ010000129.1:0-7580 GCA_965650615.1 uncultured Fluviicola sp.
AATGGGTTGTTCCGGAGCTTTCACAGGTTTACGGGAATCCATCATCGATATGTCACTGGACAACGGTTTGGGTGATTTAACGCAAGTTGGACTTCAAATTTCCACAATGTCAGATCTAAGTGAAGGTTTAACGGCAACAAAACATGCAAACGGGACCGATTACTGGATTATCACTCACAGCTACGATGGGAATATTTTTTACGTATATCCGCACACTGCTGCCGGGATCGGTTTACCTGACACTTTTACGGTAGGAAACGGGTTAAACATTCACGGACAGATCAAAATCAGTGCAAACGGAGAAGTTTTGGCATGCGGAGAAGAAGTTTTCAGCTTCAATAATGCAACCGGGGCTATCACCAATCCTAGAAATATCGGAAGATCGGCATGGGGCAGATCCTTTTCTCCATCCGGACGTTATTTGTATGTTTCAGGAGCGTTGGGTGTTGGGAATCTATATCAGTACGACCTGCAGGCTCCCAACCTGGCTTCAAGTGAAATTGAGATCCTGGGCGGCGGAGTTTTTACCGGTCCCATGCAATTAGGTCCTGATGGAAAGATTTATGTTGCTTTACACGGAAAAATGTCGGTAAGCGTTATTAACTCACCCGAAAGTGGGGGAGCGAACTGTGATTTCGGATTGTACCAGGTCCCTTTGACGAATAGCTGTCAACTTGGTTTACCCAATTACATTGACAGTTATTTCTACGAGCTGCACCCGGCTTTTTTGGAAGAAAACCAATTTTCACTGGAAATTTATCCCAATCCGGCTACTTCAACGATTACTTTAAGATCCGATGCGTTTATTTCGGAAATTCGGATTTGCAGTATAACAGGAGCTGTCTTGAAAACACTTTCGTCGAACCAGTTGTCGTCATCAGAAGTCGATTGTTCTGACCTAAGCACAGGAACTTATTTCGTACAGGTTATTTCTGACAAAGGAACTGCTGTAAAAGAATTAATGATCAGATAATGAATAATAAGCTATAGAGGGGCTTTCACATTCGTTAACAAATAAAAAATGAAACTTGCTGTAACATATCTGCAATGAGTTGGTCTTACGACAAACCAATTCAAAATTTTAGATATGAAAGCAATTATCCTATTTATCGCATTATTCTTAACTACCGGTTCAGTTGCTTTAGCAGGAAACGGTGAAAACTTACTGGATCGCATCATGCACCGTAAAATCTCTTATCCTGAATCATTACGTGAAAAGGGAATTGAGACTACAGTTCGCATAAAAGTGCGTGTTTTGGCAGAAAATCAAATCGAAATCATAGAAATAACTTCGGACTCCGAAGAAATGAAAGCAGCAATCGAAAAACAAGTGCAGCAAATCAAGATCAAAGTACCCCAAAATTTGATCGGGAACACCTTCAATTACACATTCAAATTTCAGGTACAGAAATAGTCAACTATATTCATAGCTACTGAAACCAGGAAGGAAAGGAACGGCGAAAGCCGTTTTTTTTGTTTTCCACCTTGGCCAGTTCTCGATACATCCTGCACATGTCAATTCGAGTGTCACTGACAGAAGCCTTGCGGATCGTCAGGGATGTATCGAGAATACATGGCAGGATACTCGAACTGACAACTAAAAAACATTTATTACTTCAGCGCCAATTTCATAAAGTCTTTCACTTCGTCATTCAAATCTTCCTTATGAAGCATTCTGAAATGATGGTTAAACTGCTTGCTTCCCGGAACCTGGGCCACTTTTTGAAAGCACAAATTATCATGGAAAGGCTGATTGAACGGAAAAACCACATGAATAAAGTTCTTGCCCAATTGCGTAATCCATGCAATCCGTTTCTGCCCGTTATCAATGGCGATCATCGTTTTAGTGGGGTGAAGGGAAATCGTTCCCAACGCTTCGAATTCAGCCACGAAATGTTCAAACAAACTCAAGGTGTGTTCTGATTTTCCTGTAAGGAACCCTGCAATGGAAGGATCTTTTGACGTACTCATGATGCAAAGTAAACCGAATTTCTGAATTAGAATTCCCGGAACGGAAAAACGCTTCAACTCTGTTTCTCTCCCGATAGCTATCAGGGCTGTTTTCTTAAACTGGTTTAAGTTTTTTCATGTCATTAATCCCCAGCTTTGCAGAGTCAACAAGTTAAACAAAAACGAAATGAAAATGGATTTGCGTCTCCACTTTTAATGGTTTATATTATGTACTTATTCGAAAACTTATGACAACTCTGAAAAAAGCATTCGCAAGTTCCGTAGGAAAGAAGATCACCATGTCTTTAAGCGGCTTATTCCTGATCAGCTTTTTGATCGTTCATGCTTCGATCAATGCACTGATTTTCTATAACGATCATGGCAAAACCTTCACGATCGGTGCACATTTTATGGCTACCAATCCAATTATCCGTACACTCGAAATTGTTTTGATCGTCGGGTTCATCATTCACATTGTGCAAGGATTGAAGCTTTGGTACGAAAACCGGAAAGCCAGGCCAATTTCCTATGCTTACAGGAAAGACAACACACCCGATGTGAAGTGGTACAGCAAAAGCATGACCTTATTCGGTACTTTGATCTTACTGTTCCTGGTGGTTCACACCCAAAACTTTTGGATCCCGAACCGGATCCATCAATTTCAAACCGGTGAGGAGCTGGACTTATACGGCATGATGCTAGAAAAATTCAGCAACCCGGTCGAAGTGCTTATTTATCTTCTCGGCTGTCTGTCACTTGCCTGGCATTTGCTGCATGGTTTTAAAAGTGCTTTTCAATCCCTGGGGCTGAACCATCGGAAATACAATCCCTTCATTCTGAAATTATCTTATGCTTTTGCAATCGTTCTGCCTTTAACGCTTGCTATGATGCCGGTTTCGATCTATTTGGGATGGTTGAAGTGATGGACTACTTAATTTTTGACTTCACAATTTCAATACGTGCCAGTATCCGTTCGTGATCGGGTGCTAATTTCAATCCTTCCTCAAGGATTTTTAAAGCTGCTTTGTAATCGTTTTCACGATACAAGTATGCTCCTGCTTCGGCATAAAGCCACCCGATATTTTCAGAATCCAGGACTTCTCTATCTTCCATGGCTTCCATCGTCTTTATAGCCTGGTCGAAATACATTTTCCCTTTCACACCATCATCATCCGCATAAAATTTATTGGAAACTTCCGTATAGGCATAAAAGTATGCGGCCAGGAAAAGATTGTGTTTTTGCAAAAAGGTATATTGGTTAGCATACATGTCCAGTTTCGCTAGTATATCTTCTCCTTCATATTTATCAAGAGTCTGCAAAATACTTCTCACAAGCCAAAGTTGGATACCAGGTGTTTCTGCGGAAGTTTTATACGACAATTCCGCGTATTCCAATTGTTTCTTCAGATTATATGCATTGGCATAATAATCAGACAAACAAAAATAGTACAAGCCACCCAACCTGTTAAGAACCACAGTATCTCTTAAATTTTGTTTCATATAGGTGTAACTCGAATCTGCCAGTGGTTTGTTTCCCTTTGTCAGGAATTGTTCATTCAGGAATTTTGCATATTGATAAAAAACCTTCGTCTGATCAGCTTTTTTCAAGTTTGAATATCCAACCAGGTAACCAATATCCTTCAAATTATCAAATTTTGCATCTGAAATTAAAGTCACTAAAAACTCCGCTTTAAGTAATGTCGTTTTTTCAACATCATACCATTTTTCGGCCTTGGAAATCTGATTAAAGGCTTCTATCAAATTATTTTCATTTACAGCAACGAGTGCTTCATTGAAATATTGAATGCCGGCCAGTTGTTTTAAATCGACTACGCTGTTTGTATTAAAGAACGCATTATAAACCTGAAACTCTCCCTGTTGACGGATTTTTTCAGGAGTGGACAAACCGAATTCCACCAAGGTCCGTACGGCTTTTGATACGTCTTTACGGGCCGGAAGGTAGTTTACCTCTCTTAATGTGGTCATTTCCACAGAAATTACTTTTGTATCCGGATAAGCCATGATATAAACATGGGTAGGTTGCTCCTGAATATTGTATGGAATATCCAATTCCTCCAGTACCAATGCAAAAAGAGCTGTTGCCGAAACACAGTTATATTGGCCCGTTTTAAAAATTTCATTAAATGGAGAAACGTATTTATAACGTTTCAGAAAACGGTTATGAACTTTTTCATGAAGTTCCTTTATTAGCTTGGCCTCGGATAAGCGCATGATGTTCGATGATCTGATTTCACTCATAAACGCATCCAGTTCCTTTTTCACAGCAAGCGTTTGTTCCTCGGAAGCATCTGTTCCCAAAGCCATCAAGCGCTCCAAGTGAGTTGCATTTTTATTCAGGAATATTTCCTTTTCATAACCTGATTGGTACTTTTCGAGTTCAAATGATCCTATCTGTGAAAACAAATCTGAAAAATTGCAAGTCAGACAGAAAATAAGTAAAAGGCATTTCATATTCATTCGCGCTTGTTGGTGATTTCGATTTATGTCGATTGGTTTTAGATGCAAATTTACGGATAAAGATAAGAGCAGAGCATTTGAAGTAAAGTTTCATTCCTAATTCTTAATCATTAAAAAATGGTATCTTACAATTGTTCTTTAGTTGAGTCACTTTCACTTAATTCTGAACACCGTAGCAGTATACATATGAATTTGTGAGGGAAATGTTTCCCATTTGAACGGATCACCGGTTGATTTTTCAGGAAGCACAAAAATCAGTATTTTACATCAGAACAGTTGATTGAAAACCGATCCTGTAAACTTAAAAACCAGCGTCTTATGTCGGGAATTTCTTTGAAAAGTGCAACAGGGAAATGGGTTTTATTCTCTACGATCATGGCTACTTCCATGGTCTTCATTGACGGAAGTGCACTCAATGTTGTCCTTCCATCCCTGCAAAGGGATTTAAAAGCCACAGGTGCAGATATCTTTTGGGTATTGAATGCTTATTTGCTGATATTGGCTTCGCTGATGTTGCCGGGAGGATCGCTGGGAGATCAATTCGGCAGAAAGAAGATCTTTGCGTTAGGGATCACCATTTTCACCATCGGTTCTTTACTTTGCGGCCTTTCCCCGAATACCCAATTCCTGATCGCTGCACGACTCATTCAGGGTTTAGGAGGCGCATTCATGGTCCCGGGAAGTCTTTCATTGATTACTTCACTCATCAATGAACAGGAGAGAGGGAAAGCGATTGGTACCTGGTCGGCTGTCACCACTATTGTGAGTATCGGCGGACCGGTGATCGGTGGAATTCTGGGTGATCACGGTTTATGGCGGTATATCTTTTTCATCAACATCCCGATCGGCATTGTTTCACTTATTATTCTTTGGTCGAAAGTGCCTGAAACCTCCAATGAGGACGATACAAAGAAAGTAGATATTCCCGGTGCTCTTTTCCTGGTTGCCGGTCTGGCTGCTATCACTTACAGTTTCCTGAAATTCCCGGAAACAGGTCTGAAAGACTGGAAAGTCAACGCCATCCTGGTTTTCGGGATCCTGGACTTAATCTTATTCCTGGTCGTGGAAAAACGAAGTAAAAATCCGATGATCCATTTGAAACTCTTCTCGAATATTCATTTTACAGGTTTAAACCTCCTGACATTCTTCCTGTATGGTGCATTGGGTGGGGGATTCCTGTTTTTAAGCCTCAATTTGGTACAGATCCAGGGATATACCCAAACAGAATCCGGGTTGACATTCCTGCCGTTCACTTTCATTCTCGGATTATTTTCCAGGTACATCGGAGCGCTCTCCGATCGTTTGGGATCCAGGCTATTCCTGATCATTGGTCCTTTCACTGTTGGGTTGGGTTTCCTGTTCCTGTCTTTTATCAGACAAACCGATGGATCTTCTGATTATTGGATTTCCTATTTCCCCGGAATGATCCTGGTAAGTATCGGGATGTTGTTGACCGTAGTACCACTTACTACAGCCGTTATGACCTCCATCAGTCAAAAACAATCCGGAATTGCTTCGGGAGTCAACAACGCAGTATCACGCATTGCAGGCATCTTTTCGAATGCTGCATTCGGAGGTCTTGCTTTATTGATTTTCACCCAGGTAGTTCTTCAAAAACTCGAAGGATCGGAGTTCAGGGAAACACAAAAAGCACAAATTGTTGCAGAAACTGCCAATCTGGGCAATGCCGAAATCCCTCCCGGGACATTTAGTAACGCCCAAAAAGCACACATCCGGGAACTCTACCATAACTCGTTTCTGACTGCTTATCAATCCATTTTATGGGTTTGCACACTGATGTGTTTTGTTGCTTCGGG
The DNA here is from genome assembly GCA_965650615.1 of uncultured Fluviicola sp. GTDB lineage: Bacteria > Bacteroidota > Bacteroidia > Flavobacteriales_D > Crocinitomicaceae > Fluviicola. Next base: position 6,246 of record CBFGPJ010000129.1, read on the forward strand.
AATTGCTTACCTGACCTTGAAAAAGGGAAGAGGGTAGGTGTTATACCGTTTTTAAAGAACGTTGCAGGTTGATCGTGCTTGCAATTTGACAATCTAATACTTACATTCGAAGCCTAAATTATTACCTGCACATGAAACTATTCACCAACTTATTGCTATTGGCAATTATTTTCTCTTTAACTAATTGCGAAACCAATTCTCAATCCGCTAATTTCCAGGATGAGTTCACACAAGATTCACCCGAACCTGAAAAAGAAAAAACTCCTGAAGAACTGCGGGCTGAATTGAAGGATAAAGAAGAAAACTCACCTTTGGACTACCTGTCCTGCGGAGAAGTGAGAATGATCCCACAGGAAAGGCAAACAAGAAGCGCCGGACTTTTTCACGATGCGGAGTATGAACCCGACGGAGCCATCTTCAAAGGAACCATCAGTAACAGCGCGACTTTAGGAAGATTTAAAGATCCAAAAATCAAAATCCTCTTTTATTCCCATACCAATACATTGATAGATACGCAATTATATGTGATCTATGAATACCTGAACCCTCAATCAACAATCAGTTTTTCCTTCAAAGCAGATTCATATCCGCAGGCTTATGATCGTTTTCGGGTAGAACTTGTTGAGGCAAGTGTAGCAGATTACTAACAGAAATTCTTCCGGATTAGGATACGTTATATTTATCATTTGAACTACCTTTAGCCCCGATGAATTCAACCTATATTTATTTAGCGATTGGAGTAGCAATTAGCGTATTGATCGGCTATTCCCGGTATAGTATCAGAAAAAACGGTACGGGACGAAAGCCTGACCGGTCTTTTCCGCAGCAATGGAGGACACTGTTGGTTCAACACGTAGCTTTCTATAATCGCTTAAACCCACTTGAACGGACTAAATTTGAAAATCGCATCCATATTTTTTTGTTGAATGTTCAAATTGTTGGTATCGAAACAGAAGTCACGCACTTGGACCGCATTTTAATTGCTTCCGGTGCAATCATTCCTATTTTCGGTTTCGATTCCTGGCATTATTCCAACCTGCGGGTAATTGAACTTCACCCGGACCAGTTCCTGATCCCGAATACCCAACAATATGCCAACGGATTGGTTGGCTGGGGAAAAATGGAGGGAAAAGTCAAACTATCCCGGAAAGCACTTGTTCATGGATTTTATGATAACAACGACCAAAAAAACGTGGCCATCCATGAATTCGTTCATGTCCTCGATATGCAGGATGGGACTATTGATGGAAAGATGGCGAAGATCATGAAGGAAATTGACATCAAACCATGGTTACAGATCATCAACAATCAAATGAACGCGATTCAAGTGGGAAG
>CBFGPJ010000130.1:0-7558 GCA_965650615.1 uncultured Fluviicola sp.
TCGTAATTAGGCATTCGTAATTCGTAATTATTAAAGTTGTGTTCCTTCCAAAAAATAGAACGGGTAAACCAAACTACTTCTGCTATTGGTCTGCCGGATTGTAAAATCCACTTTGATCCACAAAATTCCTTCCATTGCATCACGGATTTCCACATCTACCGAATCTGTAATAATGCGCGGTTCTCCCTCTCGAATGGCTTGCTCGATGATGTCGATAATCATGGTGCGTTCCGAAAGATCAATCTTTGAGAAAACCCATTTATCGATGGGACAGCCGTAATTGTAGCGGAAAACACGCTCGCCGGGAATAGTGGAAAACAGAATCCGCAGGCTTTCCCAAATATCTTCTTCATCGGAAACCAGGTGCACCCCGAGCTGATTAAATCGCACAGGAAATGCCCAGCCGGTCCCTAAATACGTTTTATCGTTCATTTTATCCTCCGATTAATACAGTTGGACATCCCAATACAATTGCGCCGCCATGTGCACATGTATCTCCCATTCGCGCGGCAGGCTTTTTACCGATCATTACGGTTGCCGATCCTTTTACAATGCTATCCGGCGGGCCAACGCACACACACATGTCTCCCATCACTGCAGCCGGTAATCCGCCAATCAGAACGGTCGGTACTCCCGGGCCACTGATTGGCCCTCCAACATGTGGTACGGGCGGAACTCCCGGTGTCACCATCGGGCAGGTATGCATATCTGTTAATCGTGCTGCTAAACTCATAGTCTTTTAATTAATCATTACAATTGCGCCTTTTACGGCTGTTTGTCCTGCCGCAGACAATTCTGCCGAAGCATTTCCTTTGGCTGTGAAACTCGCGTCTGCCGTTAGTTCCACGTTCGTACCTTTTACGGTTGCATTCACTCCGGCCTTTACACTGGCGTTTGTTCCTGCATCCACTTTCACTTCTGTTCCGGCCTTAAGCGTAATTTCTTTGGCTGCCTGGATCAGGATCCCGCTATCTGAAAGCACGATTTTGTTCCCGTTCTGATCAGCCAGGGTAACGGATTTATCCTTATCGCTCAATACCATTTTATTCGTACCCGGAGTAGTTACTGTAACGACCTTGTTTTCATCATCCATTTCCAGTTTGATCCCATTTTTGGTTTGCATCAACTGAATGGGATTCTTTTTATCGATCTGCAGTGGTGCAGGATTTGCCGAACTGTACAAACTTCCCAATATAATTGGGTAAGTCGGATCATTGTTCAGGAAACCCAATACCACTTCATCACCAACATTCGGAATGAAAAATGCACCGAAACTATTGCTGCTCCAGAAATTGCTTAAACGTGCCCATACCAGGTTTTTATCGGTGTTCAATAAGGGGATTTCCACTTGTATGCGGAATTCTTTACCCGGATCTCCATCCAGTTTTTTGACCACCCCAATGTGTAATCCTTCAATTCCGGGAAGAAGCCCGGAAGCCGGTGGGGTTACTACATCCGGGTTTTGCGTCGCCATTTCGGGATCGATTCCCATTCCGGCGGTTGTGATCCATTCACCGTCTTCAATGGAATGTTCCACCGCTCCGATAAACGCGTCACCGTTGAAACGTTTTCCCAGTCCATCAAGTGTGATCAAACAGCCCGGAACTGCCAGTGAGCTGCCCTGGAACCTGATTTCGCCACGAATCCGGGATAGCCCCGCTTTGAGTGATTGTGCATCTGCCCAGGTTTGAAGTTGGGAAGAGTCTCCGTAGCTTTCTGTTTGAAGTTCCCAGCGATCCCCGCCAACAGCTTCGGAAAGGTCGGAAGGAGTTTGATCTCCCTGTTCATTCAGCGATGGAGCAGCCGATGCAGCTTTAATCACAGCCTGTGAAGCGATATCCCAGGCGTAAGCATCGACTCCGGCAGTTTGGTCCGCTGTCTGAAGTTCTCCGCGGAACGAGATGAGGTCTTCACCGTAAGTTACTTTAAGAACTGCCGAAGCAGAAACTTTGGGTTTGATGACATTTACATTCTTTTGGTCGGTAATAATGATCAAACCGTTTGCGTCTGCGCGCGAACAGATAAAATCCCAATCGGAACAATAGTATTGGACCATTTCCGGGTGCGAAACCGTTGTTGCATCTACCGTAACCGAAAGTCCGGCGTAGGTGCCAAGAATTGTGGAGATAATATCGCTGTCTTTTTGTTGTTCGAAGTAGTTGTTCTTCCGTGTCAGTGTTGACGGAAACACAAAATCGGCACATTCGATCTCCAGTGTAGCGGGATCATCTTCCGGAATGTTTACATTGTGTGTAATTACAACTCCTTCGAAAATAATGTGTTCGTTGCTTTGATAGCCTGCTTCGACGCGGATCGTGCTGCCGGGTGCAAAGGTATCGTCGTCGCTTTCCGGAATTTCTTTCATGGGCATATTTCCCGCTTCAAAAACCAGTCTGGCACGACCAATACGATTGACTTCCTTGCGGATCCAGATTGAAACCACTTCGAAGCTGTCGCTGATCTTTTCCCCTTCACTGTAGATGGAAAAAGTTACGAGTCCTTCACTATTTTTTTCCGGAGATACGCTCATTTTCTTGCTAATGGTGGGAATTGGATTTTTGTTCCCGGTTCAATTTTTCTGAATTCACTCAGGTTATTATATGCTGCTATTTCATGACAAAATGAGGCATCACCATAAATTTCATCGCAGTAACGCGCAATGGTGTCGCCTGCACGGAATGTGATCACCCGCGAAAGGTCAGGGGAGTTCATTTGAGTCGTGTCTTTGTCGAAATAACCCGCAAATGAAAAGGATACTTTTACTCGCAAAGGTGTTCCGTCGGGAGAAAACAAACTGTAATCGTAATTGATGCTTTCAACTCTTCCCCGGAAAATGAATGTTCCCCAGATTACTTTGGTGTAACTTGGTTCGTGGCTTTCCGAGTTGATACGGTAGATTGCTTTTTCCAGCTGATTGATCCGGTCTTTGATTTTTCCTGTTTTACTTGGAATAATTCCCGTATCGTCCATCAAAACTTCAAATGAAAGGCTGTCAAGTGCCTGGGAACGGAATTTACGCAGGTTTGCTACACCTTGTGCTTCCCCGTTTTGAGAATAGTTCAGGCGTTTTCCTAATTTCAGCGTTGCAGGATTCACTTGAGTTGTGAAGTCACTGCTCTTCTTCGATTCGGAATAACTTTGATTCTCGTATCCAATGATCTTTAACTTGACCAATTCACCCATTACCGTTCTCCTTTTTTAATACGTTGTTTGCGTAATGTTTCCTGCACCTCTCTCAAAATGTCCTTTTTGAGTTTGGCTACTTTTAAGTCAAGATCCCCCGTTGGGCCTGCTTTTCGCTCAATGGTAGTTCGAATACTGATTTCTTTGATAATGATTGACATAGGATCTAAGAACGTTTCAGGGTTGTGTATGCAAATTCGATCGTTTCGATTAAAATGGTGTTGGATTGCGAATCGAGATTCCCAACCTGCCATTTCACCGGGTATGCCTGCGAGCAGGTCCAGGTATAAATAGGGCTTCCGTCTTGTCCAAGCAGATTTACAATGATATCTCTCGGAACAATCGGTTGCGAAAAATCACCTTCCAGTATTTTTTTGATCCAAACCACATCGTTTCGGTTCACCGGATTCAATGCTCTTTTCAAACTCAGATTACCATGTTTCACTTGCTTAGGAAGGAGGTATGTAAATTCATTCACACCTCCTTCTTTTACACTTTCTGTTTCTATTTCAGCTGATAATCCGGTCACTTCCTTGAATGCAAACTCCTCATTTCCAATTTTTACCTGGAAATAAAAAGCTACCGGAAGTTCCCATTTTGACTTGGCCATAGAATCTGCTTATTAGCTGTTTGCAATCGTTAATCCTTCGTGAGCGATTTCAACTGTTTCTACAGCTACTTCGTTACCATCCGATTTCATATCCGTTCCGGTAATTTTTGTTGGCCATGCATTGTTCAAAGTCCAAACCATCGTTGGTTTTCCTGCTTCGTCCAATAAACTGATCACTACAGTTTGACGCTCGATTGTATTCATCTTGATCTTGTTGAACCAATCCCAGAACCCATTGTCTTTTACGAATACACCTTTTTTCAGCGTCACATTTCCGGTTTTCTTGATTCCGGGCATTTTAATCGTTGAAAACTCTTTGCTGTTTCCGTGTCTGTACTCAATGATTTGAGCTTCTATGTCCAATCCGGATACTTCCTGGAACGGAACTTCTTTATCACCTAATTTTACCTGGAAGTAAAACTTCGGTAGAGGCCATACATTATCTTGTTTTTCTCCTGCCATGATTTCTTTTTTTTAAATTTTTCAGACTTCGGCTCCGCTCAGTCTGCGTCTGAGGGCATTGAGCGTAGTCGAAATGTCAATTCTCAATTTTGAATTAATTTTTTAGCTTTTCTGCATTTGTTGCTGGAATGTGATCTCAATGAACTCAGCCGGTCTTGAAATAGCAACCAGAATCGTAATGCGCATGATTCCTTCCAGGATATCTTCCGGTGTCATGGTATCGCCAAGCCCGATATGCACACTGAATGCATCTTCAGGAACTGCTCCGGCCAAACCTCCTCTTTTCCAGATTCCGTTCAGGAAGTTACTGATCATACTTTTCACACTTACCCAGGTGTTTGCAACGTTCGGTTCGAAAACGTAAGCTTTAGCTGCATTTTTGATGGATTCTTCCAGCATGATCATTGTTCTGCGTACATTGATGTATCTCCAGTCCAGTGAGTTTCCATCCAGGGTACGAGCTCCCCAAACTTTGATCCCGTCGCCAACGAAGTAACGGATTGCATTCACTGCTTTTCCGTTCATCGGAACGTTCAATCCTTCCTGGTCTTTGAAAGAAATACTTACTGTCGGGCTGATCACGTTTGCAACACCGATGTTTGCCGGTGCTTTCCAAACTTCTTTTGTTCCGTCAACCAATGTGTAGATTCCTGCCATAGCAGTTGCTGGCGGCAACATGTTGATGATCAATAGCATTTCACGCATCAATTCACTATAAATGGAGGAGTGACGAGCCAATACTTTGTGTGCGGTCTGAATTTCCAACTGTAGTTTAGGCAATTCTTCCGTATCTTTTTTACTCACCAGGTCAAAGTACTTGTCTACATTAGCCTTACTCACAACTGTAATAAATTCCGTCAGTTTCTGGTCTTTGTCTTCCGCGGTAAGAAGTGCGGCAATTGCATCCGGGTCGCTGAAATTCAGGAAGCTGATATCGCTGTCAGGAACAATAGATGTATTCAACCATGGATAGTATACTGCTCCGTAATCCAGGAACTCAGTACCGATTTTTTCGCGGAATTCAGTCATATTCTTTCCGTCAGCATCGTATCTGAATCCGTCAAATACATCAAAAATAGCTACCCGGTTTTTCATTTCTCCTCCACAGTGTCTTAAAGCAGCAACCTGTACATTTGCACAACTGTCAACAGTGCCTAAATAAACTGCTTCAGGTACTAAAACCATGGTTGGTTCTTCTTCTTTCAAAAGAGCTTCAATTCCTTTGGTTAATTTTCCTTCATCTAAACCTCCGGTATATCCTTCACCAACTGAAACAATGTAACATGGTCCACCTCCGTTTGCAAAGAAAAAACGCATCTGGTAATAGAAGTTATACTTGTCGTCTTCACGCTGAACAGTGTGTTTCTCACCGTTGAGAAGCAGCGTTGCTACACCAAGCTGTTCAGTTTCACCGTCTTCACCGTCTTTGGCTTTGGTTGCACTGAATTTTGGATTGGGAGCTCCCCCGAAATACTGCATGAATTCAGCCAATGAGCTGATTTTCCACGGCTTATTTAATAACGATTTGTTTCCGTCTTTGGCGAACTCTGTGTAGCCTATGAATGCAGGTACGGCAGTAGCAGCTTCGACAACGGAATTTGGGAACGCGTTCTTTTCAACGATGTATACCCCAGGTGTTTTCATTGTACTCATATTTGGATTTATTGTATTGATTTATAAATAGATGTAACTTGTTATAGTGTCCTTCGGACTGAAGGGTGAAAGCACGTTAACTTGAGGAAAGTCGGGAAGCCTGCTCAAGAGGTTCTTACCGCTTTTTCGAAGTTCCCACAAATGGAACTGGTACTCGCTTTTTTGCTTCAAAGTCAAAGTCTCGGATGAAACAAAGCGGTAAAGCATTCTTTCAGTTCCAGGAAGTTTTAGTTCTTCTGCGTCCTTAAAGACTACTTTTTCTCGCTGTTCCCGGATTTCTAATGGACCCATGGAATAGCCGGAAGAAGGAAATACCAGGAATTCCACATGCTTCAATTGACTTTTCAACCGGATCTCAATTGTCTCGGTCTCCGTGGCTTGTAAACGGGTTTCGTTTACCGGAATAGTGAGGATTTTCCAAATCCCTTTTTTGTTATAATTGATCAATGACCAATCAGCACCGGAAGCAGCTGTTTGGTCCGTGTAATAATAGAATTCGCTTTGTGTGGTTTTGAAATAGAAATTCAGATCAGTCTCTTCATCCAGCAAGATCTGATCTTCCCCGACAAGGAACCAGGTCCGTGAATCATGTTGTTTAAAGATGAGTCCTGCTCTTTGAAGGTTCTTTTTTGTCGGAGCATCGGGTTCAAGTGTTAAACCACATTGTCCCGCATCAAAATATTCATGAAGGACCACCAGTTTTAGCCAGATTCGATATGTACCCTGCCAGCTCATTGTAGTTTGGTGTTGGTTCTCGGCTGAGAAATAGCGTAAGAAATATCGGTGACCTCGTTGCCTGTGATTTCTGTTCCACGGATTTTGCAAACCACGGAAGGATAATAGTTCTCACCTGAAATACTCCATAAATTGGACAATTCGTGCATACTCAGGTTCATAATTTCCAGGGTGAGCTTTTTTCCTTCATCGCCTGTCAGGATGATCTGGTTCCGCTGAATGAATGACATCACTCCGGAAAGCAGCCGGATCGATTCTTCGTATTGTTTTTCCTGGAAAATCACCGAGATCATCACATGCAGATTGATCCATATCGGCGGATTTACCGATCCGAATGAGGTATCTGAGAGACCCCGGATCGGAGTGTATGTACTGATCACTGTTTCACGTTCCACACCGATCAGTGAAATGGCAACACGATTCGGGAATGATTTAGAAGGATCCTTTACAGGAGAAATGTATACAATATCTTCTGTCAACCTGAAGCGAATCTTCAAGTAGTCATTCAATTGTCCGGAAAGCAGTTGTAGTGCTTCGAAAATCATAACTCAGCGAATAAATAGGTAACCAATAAATCAAGCTTACAAGGATACGTGCGGATGGCGAATTTTTATTTCGCCATGTATCTTTTCTTGATTTTAAACAGCACATCACCCAAAATCGCACGCTGATCGGGCTTTAAATGCCTGGATGCTATGTTGCAGACATTTTCCAATAAATCGACCTCCGTAAAGTTCAATTGCTGGAAACCGATTTGATAATCCGAATCTTTGTAGTAGAATGCTTTTCGTTTGGTGCAATAGTCAATCGGGGCAAAAAAACCTAGAAAAGGATCGTCCTTCATGGAATTCAGATCCAGCTGAATAGTTCGTTGGGAAACCTCATATCCGAGATCTCTTTTACAGGTTTCAGCTA
>CBFGPJ010000131.1:0-7511 GCA_965650615.1 uncultured Fluviicola sp.
TATGTTTTGATAATAAGATAGACAAGAATATTCATGCAGTAGTTGTAGTTGTAAATTTTATATACAAATTTGGTTACTGCTATTAAATTACACTTTTGCGTATGAAAAAAGTACTACTACTCGCAAGCATATTTTGTCTTCAAATTACTTATAATAAGGTGATTGGGCAACAGGATCCGCGAATTGTTACATGGGTTTCTGCTCATCCTTCGGTCTATATTTTCTCCGAGAAAAATTACGGGCAACTCAGTCCCGATTTCAAATCCAGGTTAAAAGATCAGGTGGTTATTTACAAAGAGAAACTAACCTTTGATGACTTGATGGCATATGAGCAGTCTGAAAAAACAGCCGAAGTTTCCCAGCAGACTATTTCCAAAGATGAAGATATTCAAATCATCAAAAACTGGCTTGCATACCATCCGGATGTTAAACTGATCAGACAATCCGAATTTCAGGCAATGACAGAAGACCGCAAGAATTTATACCTCTCACTTGGGGCCATGATTTTAATCGGGGAATATATAACAGTTGATGATATAACGAATTACCAGCATTAATAGATTCAAACACTACAACTTATGACAACAGGTAAAGCACTTGTAATACTTTTTCACATTCTTGTTTTTGTGGGATTTACTTACGGACAATCCAATACGCCATGCACAAGCGGCTCAGTATCAGCTCCATCTCTTTCAGTCGGAGCAAGTTGCTCCTTTACTTCGGGAACGACCACCGGAGCCACTGAACAGACCAATGCGGCTAATGGGAATACTCCTTCATGTGGTACTATGGGGTTGGATGTTTGGTATCAGTTTACTGCCCCTGCTTCCGGTTCTGTTTATATTCAAACCCAGGCAGGCTCTATTAGTGACGGTGTAATGTCCCTCTATTCAGGAAGCTGTGGAAGCTGGACTGAAATAACCTGTAGTGATGATGATAACGGATTAATGCCCGAGATCACTACTTCAAGTTTAACTCCCGGTGCAACCTATCTGATTCGTTTTTGGGAGTACGGAGGAACGACAGGAGGAACGTTCGATATCTGTGTTACTGAATTGGCACCACCGGCAGGAAATACTACGTGTACTGTTCAAACACCGATTTGTTCCGGGTCACCGATTAGTTTTACTGCAAATACCGGGGGAAGCCCGGCAAGTTCGGTTAATCCCGGGAATAGTTACGGATGTTTGAGTACTTCTCCAAACCCAAGCTGGTATTACCTGGAAATTTCTTCAGGAGGAACTTTGATCGTTGATATTACAGCCGGTTCGGATGTGGATTTTGCTATTTGGGGACCTTTTGCCAACGTTTCTGCCGGAACAGCCGCTTGCAACAGTTATACTGCTCCGCTTGATTGTTCGTATTCTACCTCAGCGGTAGAGCAGGTGAATTTGGCCGGTGTTCTTCCGGGACAGGTATATGTACTTTTAGTGACCAATTATGCAAATACTGTTCAAACGATTACTTTGGACAACGCCGGGGGAACGGCTACTACCAATTGTGCCATTGTGATGCCTGTCGGATTTAGCGCATGGGATGTTGTTAGCTCAGGAGAAGAAGTTCGTTTGAGCTGGACAACCGAGTCCGAAACCAATAATGATTATTTTGCGGTACAGCACTCCATGGACGGATTGATTTGGGAAACACTTGGTTTGCTGGAAGGTGCAGGAACAACTTCCGATCCTCATAGTTACAGTTATACAGATCTTTCACCCGATAAGGGAATTAATTACTATCGCCTGAAGCAAGTAGATAAAAATGGTCAATCTTCTTTCAGTTCCGTTCGATCTGTAAAGGTCTCTATGGCAAATGAGCACTTCATTTCTCCGAATCCAACAAAAGCTTATGTATACGTTGGTGAAAACAAACATGTAAAAATCACTTCAGTTGAACTTGTTGATAATATCGGCAGGGTGCAGGAGGTACCTTTTAGTTCGGTTGAAGGCGGTGTCAACGTGGATTGTCGTTCGGTAAGTCATGGAACCTACTTTTTGAGAATCACGGACGAATCGGGAGAATCAAGTTCTTCGATACTTGTTGTAGAATAAATGTATAGGAGTGAATGCCTGACCGGATTTTCGATCAGGTGTTCAGATCATCCTTACCTTATCCATGAAAGAGTGCTAAACCGATTTATCTGAATTTACTGTATTTATTACTGGTTTCCGGGGTTTTTCCGTCGTAATTTTGCGGTATGAAATACGCTTTATTCGTTTTGCTGATTACATGGGGAATGGTTCCCCCAATCCAGGCTCAAACCGTTCCGGTACGCATAGTTTCCTATAACCTGCTGAACTTCCCCAACGGGAGAAACGATTGTGGTTCCTCGAATGTGAACCTGCCGAATCGGTCGGATTCTTTACGCAAGGTCATGCAGTACCTGAAACCCGATATTCTTGTTGGGTGTGAGATCCAGACAGAAGCAGGTTGTGACAGCGTATTGAATCGCGCACTTAACGTATTCGGAACAACGCATTACCAACGTGCGCAGTGGGTAAATAATTCTTTTGGCGGTGATTTGCAGAACATGTTATTCTACAACGCTGCGAAACTGACTTTGAAAGAACAGCGCACTATTCAGACTTCACCACGAGATATCAGTCACTACATTTTGTATGTGAAAGACAATACTTTGCCTCAGCACCACGATACCTGTTTCATCGAAGTGTTCATGTGCCATCTGAAAGCTGGAAGTGCGAACGCAGATCAGAGCGATCGTGCAGCACAGACGCAGTTGCTTCGCGACGTACTTGACGAAAGGCCACAAGGAAGACATCTATTCGTTTGTGGCGATTTGAATACATATCGCAGTACGGAAGTGTGTTATCAAAACCTGATTAGCGGCGGAACCAACTTTTTGAAAGATCCCTTGAATATGCCGGGAAACTGGACGACCAATTCTTCATTTGCTGCGATCCATACGCAGTCACCGCGTGCAAGCGGCTCCACGGATTGTGGTGTTACCGGTGGTTTGGATGATCGTTTTGATCACATCATCGTGTCACAGAATGTGATGAACGGAGCTGACCTGCTGCAATACAATGCGAATTCCTACAAAGCGATCGGGAACGACGGCAATCATTACAATCAGAGTATTTTAGCCGGATCGAACTCTCAGTACCCGGATTCGGTGGTGCGTGCTTTATACTATGCTTCGGACCACTTGCCGGTAAAACTGGATGTTACGGCTACTATCCCGACGAATTTTGGATTGAACCTGACTTTGACAATGACCGGTGGCGGATGTCAAACCGGTGGAACAACAGTAACCGTTCACCCGAATTTGGGCCAGGCGCCGTATACGTACCAATGGAGTGCAAATGCCGGTTCGCAAACAACAGCGACAGTGAACGACCTTCCGGGAGGAAGTTATTGTGTGACCGTAACCGACAATACCGGATTGACAGATGAGGTTTGTTTCGAAATAGAAACGATCAACCCCATCACTGCCAGTGGTTTCGATGGGATGGATTACGGAACTTGTGATGGACAAACCTTTGTGGTAGCTTCAGGAGGAGAAGCACCGTATTCCTATCAATGGAACGATCCACAAAACCAAACGACTTCAACAGCAACGAATTTGTGTGCAGGAATCTATTCCTGTGTGATCACGGACCAAAACGGTTGTTCATTGACAGTTCAAACAACGGTTTTTTCCAATACAACTTCCGTAACAGAATTGTTTGCAGCAAGTGACTTCGTGCTTTTCCCGAACCCAGCTAAAGAAAGTGTGATGCTTCGCTTTGAAAACGCATTTGAATTGGGAATGATCGAACTGCATGTTTTGACTATCTCAGGAGAGGTGGTGAAAACACAAACAGTTGATTTTTCAAATACAAACGAAGTGATCGTCCCGATATCAGAACTTCAGAATGGGGTTTATTTCGTGGAATTGATCAAAGATGGTGTTGCAACCCGAAAGATGATTATTAAACAGTAGTTTCTTCCACTTTTTCAATCGCAAAAAGTGGAGCAAAATGCTTGTCTCATTCCAAGCCATTCGCTAAAAAGTTTTTTAACCTTGTTTTAAAACAAAAAGACCGGATTGCGCTGCGCTCCATCCAAACGCAACCTAAAGTAGTTTTACAAACACTTTAGGCTTTTAGCGCTTTTTGTTAAAACTACGGCACAAAACTTTTTTAACGCTCATTTCCGAGAATGAGACGGAAATCCTCCTGCGATCAGGAAGATTCATTTTTCAAAGAATAATTGTTTTGTTTAAGAGGATCCGGATAATGGCCCTTCATGCTAAAAATTGTAACAAACAAATGAATGGAGCGAAAAAAAGCATTCCTTGTTTGAGTTCGAACACCTTAGTGGTCGGACGAGTTTCGAATGCTTTCGCGAAATGACATGTAGTTTGTAAATTTTTTAATGCAGGCCTAGACCTTTTTGGCTCTACCTTTTTACGGCAATGGTAAAAAGGTAGATATAAAAAAAGCCGATTACTCGGCTTCTATCATTCGTTTCATATTTCCTAATCCTTCTTCGAAGTCTTTTCCAACGGCATTTTCCATGTTGAAGAAAAGCATGAAGGCATTGAAAGGCCATGGAGTCCTGCTGGTGAATCCCCAAGCAACACGTGTATGCTCATCTCCTTCTGCAGCAACTGTGAAATGGCCGTTTGCTACACTTCTCATTGGTTTTTGGAAACGCAATTCGGTTTCAATGCGCTGATTAGGGATCAATTTTGTGATCTCCTGTTCTCCTTCACCAACCTGTTTGTGCTGACTTTCCCATTTGGAAATAAATCCAACAGTTTTGTCTGTCCCGATGTAAGTTGTTTTCATGTTCGGGTCGGTTAATGCCCATTTACTCCATTGGTTCTGTTTTTGAAGGGAGGTGAGGAAATCGTATGTTTCAGGTAGTGGTTTGTTGACTGTAATGCTGCGCTCTACGGCAAAATCTTTCTTGCTCAAAGCAGCAATAATTAACACTAGGGCAATCAATCCACCGATCGCTCCAAGAATAATCCAAACAATCATCATAAGCTTTAATTTTTGTGTAAATAAACGATTTTTTTTGAAAAGACATAAGACATAAGACATAAGACATAAGACATAAGACACTTTCGTTAAAAACTATTTCTTTCTATCATGTCTCATAGTCTTAGAAGTCAAGACTGTTTTGGTTTCATCCAAATCAAGTCTTGAGTCTTTTGTCTATAGTCTTAATGTCTTGTTGTAATTTCCCAATTTTCCGTTTGGTTTGGATTTTTCGTTTGATCGAGAACGAGGCGGAAGTGTGTTTTCCCTTTTTCCTGGCTGGTAAACAGATTAAAGGAAAAGCCTTCCAGTTCGATAAACTCATCCGAAAGTTGGTTTGTCAGTAAATAGTTCCGGATCAAAGTGAATTCTTTCTGAAGTGAAGTATTGCTCTTTAAATAGTCTAGGAAATGTGCTCTTTTCTCCGAGAGAAATTTTTCGTCCTTTCCACGATAAGAAAAGCTTCCTTCCACAACCAGGTTCAAATTGTCACAACCGGACAGATCTGCCGAGAATGCAAACTCTTTGGTGTTGAACTTCTCATGAATGGTTTCGGTATAATTATGCATATCGATTGTTCGCGTGACTTCCGAATTTCCCTTGAAGAGTTGTTTGTTCTTCCATTTAGCCAGTTCACATTTTTCCAGGTAGCTTTCTTCATACACATTGCCATTTTTATAAACGAAAGCTAAATCTATGGATAGCACTAATTCTTCTTCATTTACGGGCGTGTAAGTTCTGAAGTTTTGAGTTGCTTTTACTTTTAGTTTCCCGTTTTTGTAGACCAATTCGTCTAGAATATTGTAAGAAAAAGGAGCGTAGGTCAGAATTTCATGTTTTTGCAGAATTTGATTGTTCTGGCCCATTAGCAGATATAAGATTTCACTATTTGTATTTCCGCTTCCTCCGAGCATCCCTTCGGAATTTCTCCAAACAATGTAATCTGTCAGGCCATCCTTGTTAAAATCTTCTGCGGCAATTTTGCTAAAACTTACACTGTAATGATCACCGCCATTTGCAAATGAAACAGAATAATGCTTGTAATCGATTGTTGCTTTTCGGTCTTCTTTCGCTTCTTCATTTACCAAAAACCTGAGAATATCAAAAGCTTCTTTTTCAGGATCAGGTTTGGAATCGGTTGTTTTTGGTTCTTCTTTTTTCTTTTTTTCAGGAACTTGTTTTTTTTCAGAATTATCACAGGAAAATAGACTGATGATTCCCAGTAGAACTATTCCGCTATGGAAAAGGTTTTTGAGTGGCATTTGATAATACATATTGATTGGATGTTAGTTGATAACAAAGAGTCAAGAGTCATGACTTGAACTTCTAAATGAATTTAGTTTTGACTCATGACTCCCAGGGTCTTAGTGCCTGATAACCGGGTAACACAAACAATACTTCTCCACCGGTTGTGTCAATGCTGAAATGTTCAGGTTATCCGAAGCTTTTGATACGTCGATCGTTTGACCGTCCTTCATCAATAAATTGATGGTTTGTTTGACTTGACTGTATGCATTATTCGACAGCAATTCAGAATAGACGAAGTAACTGATTTCCTCATCGTTCAATTGGTATTGTGTACGCACCAGTTCTTTTTCCATCAGGATACGATCCGGGCTGAAAGGCTCTTTTGCAATTTCGACTTTGTGCAGGTTCCGGTCCACCAGGTTCCGGGAAAGGATCGATAGCACCTTATCCGGATGGTTTTGCCAAACTTTTACTGCTCCCATAACATCGAAATCATCCAATTGGGCAAAAGTTTTCAGGATTTCCGGGTCCGTTTCGAAATCAACTTTTTGAATGTCCCTGCTCATGAAGAACAACAATGCCGGACTTCCAAACAACGTTTCACCGTCACGAATCAGTTTTTTTGCTCTGCGAAGGATATTGATGAGCATGAATTCACCCGAAACAACTGTCTTGTGCAAATAAACCTGCCAATACATGACCCGTCTTGCCACCAAAAACTTTTCAATGCTGTAAATTCCCTTTTCGTCGATCACCAACTGGTCATTGTGTACGTTCAGCATTTCGATGATACGTTCCGTTCCCACAATTCCTTCGGAAACGCCTGTGAAAAAGCTATCCCGTGTCAAATAGTCCAGGCGGTCCATATCCAGTTGACTCGAAACCAATTGATAGAGGAACGTTTTGTGGTATTTATTTGCGAAGATCATTAACGCCCGTTCCAAATCATCGGAATGATCAGGGAAATCGCGTTTCAAAGCCTGTATGAAGTAATACGAAATTTGTTCATGGCTGACATTCTTCACAATATCGAATTCAAGTGCATGACTGAAAGGTCCATGACCGATATCGTGTAACAAGATCGCAACTAAAACCGCACGCTCTTCTTCGTTTGTAATTTTATGGCCCTTCCGGCGGATCACAGCAACAGCCTGTGACATCAAATGCATGGCACCGATCGCATGGTGGAATCGTGTATGTAAAGCTCCCGGGTAAACCAGGTGTGTCATTCCCAATTGCTTGATTCTTCTGAGCCGTTGAAAGAAAGGATGCTCCACC
>CBFGPJ010000132.1:0-7487 GCA_965650615.1 uncultured Fluviicola sp.
TTACAGACACGACGCTGCAAAACATTGTTTGTGTAGTTCCGGATCCGATAGCGAATTTCACCTGGAGCCCGGTTCCGCCTACAACGGTTAATTCAACAATCCACTTCTCTGATGATTCAGAGAATGCAGTGGCTTATAGCTGGGATTTTGGAGCTTTTGGAACTTCAACACTTGAGAATCCGGTAATCAATTACGGAGCTATAGAAGCAGGAAGTTATGATGTGTGTCTAACAGTTACTTCACCTGAAGGATGTATAAATGAAGTTTGTAAACCAATCCTGTTTGTTGAAGAGTTCCTGGTGTACGTACCAAATACATTTACTCCTGACGGAGATGAATTCAATAATGTCTTCAAACCGGTGGTTCCTGCCGGAATGGTCCTGGATGACTATTCATTTACAATTTACAACCGATGGGGTGAAGTGTTATTTGAATCTCATGATGTGGAATTCGGATGGGATGGAACATATCACGGAGTTACCGTAAAAGAAGGAGTTTATACGTGGTTGATTGTTGCTAAAGGAGGGGGAGATAAAAAAGCCCGCAGATTCGAAGGACATGTCAACATGGTGAAGTAAGAGTCAGCCGAAGGCTGACGAAGACTGAGCATGGCAATGACAGATTGCCGAATGCGAAGGAAGATAGAGCCAAAGGCTGACGAAGACTGAGCATGGCAATGACAGATTGCCGAATGCGAAGGAAAGATAGGCTAGTTGACGAAGACGGATTATGGCAATGATAAATTGTTAAGAACATAGGATAGATAAAGCCAAAGGTTGGCAAAAACTGTACTAAGCTCCGCAATAACAAATTGCCGGTACGAAGAATAAAAAATGAATGCGGTCATAAAGAACTATTGAAAAAAATGGCGGGAAAATTTTCCCGCCATTTATATTTGTAATTAATTGAAATCCGGGTAATCTGCTGTTGGGCCATAACTTGGCGGAACTGGTATTCCAAGTAACCTGTAATTAACTCCTAGTTGAGCCCGGTGATGAACGGTTTGATTATGTGCAACACGGGCAACATCTTCTTTGCTGCTCACAAAATGGATTTTATCACCTGAACGAAGTGTCCATTTTTCATCAAATACCGAATCGTTTGCATTTTCCAAAGCTTTCATTCCTTTGGTAACACATTCGTTAAAGTAGTCCATTGCTTCTTCAACCGAATTTAATTGTTTCGGATCGTAAGGAGCTTTTTCGAAATCCAATCCGTCTGTTGTTACTGCCATTTCTGCCCACAAAGGAAGATCTACCACATGAAGAAAAAGATCTCCTAATTTCATGCTCTTTTCGTGAATCTTGTAATCCTTTTTGTCAAAAGGGAAAACCTGGATAAATTTTCTTGTAGTTTCTGCTTCTGCAGCTAACTGTGCCTGTAATTGCTCTTTTCTTGTCATGATTTCTAATTTTTATACAAAGAAAAGGCAGGACACTGACAGCCCTATGGCAGTCCGATTTTCAATAATTGAAAAATTGATAATTTAAATTGAAAAGATCTGATTTAAACATGCTTTTTAGGAGCATACAGGCTTTCATTCCGATAACTATCGGAACTCCATT
The DNA here is from genome assembly GCA_965650615.1 of uncultured Fluviicola sp. GTDB lineage: Bacteria > Bacteroidota > Bacteroidia > Flavobacteriales_D > Crocinitomicaceae > Fluviicola. The sequence continues at coordinate 1,566 of CBFGPJ010000132.1, forward strand.
TTAATTTTCAATAGTTCACAGGTAGTTTATAAGCACTAAGCGGAATGTGCTCGCTTACCTGAAATGGATTTATCGTTTTGCGGAGTTCCTTGATACGTTCAACTTTGAAATCACGATAATCCTTGCGCAACTGACAATAACCGATCAGATGCCAGGAAAACGCATAAAAGACCAGGCCAATTGGTTCGATGGTCCGTTCCAGCCGCTCTTCCTTTAAACTTTGGTACGTGATTTTAATTTGAATTCGCTCAGATATCGCGTGTTGGATCGCAGACAAGTATTCAAACTCGAAGTTGAGCCTTTCCGGAACCTGGAGTTTGATACGCTCATCCAGGAGCGCCACTTTTTCCTTGTCTACTTGTTTCAAAACAGATTTGATCTTCGTCAATGCACTGTCAAAAGTGGATTGGACTGATCGGTCTCCAAAACCACTAATTAGTGATTGGGACAGCAACAAGGCATTTGCTTCTTCCAGTGTAAATGAAACCGGTGGAGTGAAGTAGCCGGGAATAATGAAATATCCTTTGTTTGGCTCAAAGCTAACGGGTATTCCGGCTTCACCGATGGCTTTAATGTCTCTGTATACGGTTCTTATACTGATTTCAAATTTCTCGGAAATGCGTTCGGCGCTCACGTATTTGCGAGACTGAAGTAACGTAACGATTCCAAATAAACGGTCTACACGATTCATCCTTTTCTGGCTGGTAAAACTTTCCCTGGGTTCAATAAATTCTTCGGATCAAAGACCTTTTTAATGGAACGCATCAAATCAAGTCCGATCTCACTAAAGGCTAAGTCCATATATGGTGTTTGGACCAGCCCGATTCCATGTTCTCCCGAAATGGTCCCGCCCAAACGCACCACTTCTGTAAATAATTCCCGGATAGCGTGTGGAAGCTGATTGTTCCAGGCTTCATCATCAAGGTTGTCCTTAATAATATTCACATGTAAATTTCCATCACCGGCATGTCCGTAGCAAACTGATTTGAATCCGTATTTCTTTTCCAGTTCTTTTACTTTCTTCAGAAGTTGCGGGAGTTCATTTCGGGGTACAACAGTATCTTCTTCTTTATAAACAGAATGCGTTTTCACACATTCACCGATCTTTCTTCGTAAACGCCAAAGGCTTTCTTTTTGAGCATCCGTTTCTGCAAAGAGAATTTCATCAATGTCAAATTGTTCTACCAATTCCATGATTTTTTCACATTCCTGCATCAGGACGTCCAAATTGAATCCATCCAGTTCGATCAATAAGTGGGCATCGTGATCATCTTTGAGCAGGTTCGGGGCATCATCTACATAAGGTGTTGTGAACAGGATCGCGTCGCGGTCCATGTATTCCAATCCGCTTGGAATGATGCCGGCCATGAAAATTTTACCGACAGCCTCACACGCTTCGACCCCACTTCTGAAAGGAACCAGTAAAAGTAAATTATGAGTTGGGTGGGGAATGAGGCGCAGAACAATTTTTGTTACAACTGCAAGTGTCCCTTCGCTTCCAATGATCAATTGCGTAAGGTTGTAACCCGTTGCGTTCTTAATTACATTTGCCCCGGTCCAGAGAATATCCCCATTGGGTAAAACAACTTCCAGGTTGAGCACCCAATCTTTTGTTACACCATATTTCACTGCTTTTGGTCCCCCTGAATTTTCAGCAATATTTCCGCCAATGAAACAAGAACCTTTGGATGCCGGATCCGGAGGATAGAATAGACCAACGGCTTTCACTGCATTTTGAAGTTCTTCGGTTACAATTCCGGGTTCCGTAATTACCTGGTGGTTTTTTTCATCGATATGAATGATCTTATTCATCCGTTCGAGACTTAAGAGAACACCTCCGTAATTGGCCAATGCTCCACCGCTCAAACCTGTCCGGGCACCGGAAGGCGTTACGATCAGATCGTTTTCGTAGCAATACTTCATGATGGAAGAAACCTCTTCGACAGTTTCAGGTTTTACCACGATGGAAGGGTAGAATACAAAGTCTTCTGTATGATCAGAAGCATACCGGCCGTCTATAGCTGATCCGACTTGTACTCGCTTATCAAGTAACTGGGTGAAAAAATGAATGTGTTTCTCTTCAAGAGCCTCTGTCATGGTCCGGATTTTCAGTAAAAATAAGAAAAAGCGTGAGCTTTTGATAACAGTCCCGGATATCCGGGATTAGTGCAGCTGCAAGCGTGAGCTTTTGATAGTCCAAAGGGATAATCAGTTATACCTGAAAATTGAAGTTTTTATTCAAATAACTGTTTTATTAACTTTTTGGTTCGAATAATCGGGAATGTTTATCAAAATGATAGTAATTTTAAGCTTGTTCAATTTTTGCCTGTTATGAATCAAATTGCTTGTCCGAATTGTGGTACTTCCATCGATGTAAATGACATTTTAGCGCATCAGCTGGAAGAACAAATTCAGCGTAAATACCAGAATGAACTCAATGAAACACGTAATGAATTTGCTAAGAAACAGGAAGTTTTGTTACGCGAAAAAGAGGAGTTTGAGGAAAAGAAACGCCGGGAAAATGAACTGTTTCAGGAACGCTTCGAGCAAAAACTAAAGGAGGAACGTAAAAACCTGGAAGAGAAGTTGAAAACAAAGCTGATCCAGGAGCAAGGTGAACAATTTGCAGACCTTCAAAAAGAACTGAACGAGAAATCTGAACAGATTAAGGAATTGAACCGGACAAAAGCTGAAATTGAAAAGTTGAAGCGTGAGAAGGACGAGTTGAAAGAAGTGGTTGAAGCTGAAGCTCAAAGAAAGTTGAATGCACAAATCCAGGAAGAAAAAGAAAAAATCCGCAAAACAGAAGAAGAGCGTAACGAGTTACGTGTTAGGGAATTACTCAAGCAATTGGAGGATCAAAAAAAGCTGACGGAAGAAATGAAACGCAAGCAGGAACAAGGTTCCATGCAATTGCAGGGTGAAGTACAGGAGTTGGCAATTGAGGAATGGCTGATGGCCAATTTCCCAATGGATACAATTGAGGAAATCCGGAAAGGAGCGAGAGGAGGTGATTGCATTCAAACCGTGCATACACGTGTACAGCAAAATTGCGGAACGATTTATTACGAATCGAAACGCGCGAAAGATTTCTCACCCTCATGGATTGAAAAATTCAAAGCAGATATTCGCGATAAAGGTGCCGATATCGGTGTATTGGTTACGGAGGTAATGCCTTCTGATATGCAGCGAATGGGATTACGGGATGGAATTTGGATCTGCACTTATGAAGAATTCAAAGGCTTGTGTTCTGTTTTGAGAGAAACCATTATTCAAATCAGCAGTACGTTGGTGGCACAGGAAAATAAAGGCGATAAAATGTACCTGCTGTATGATTTCCTGACCAGTTCCACATTCCGTATGCAGGTAGAAGCAATTGTAGAAGGATTTACCCAAATGAAAGCTGACCTTGAAAGTGAAAAAAGATCAATGCAGCGTATCTGGAAACAACGCGAAAAACAAATTGAAAAAGTAATTGTAAATACAATCGACATGTACGGATCAGTGAAAGGAATTGCCGGGAATGCCGTACAGGAAGTACGTGCCCTGGAATTACCGGATGTACCTGACACGGATGATGAAGACTAACTAATTAATTCCGAATTCCTAATGAATAAATTGCTATACTAGTAATTCGTAATTCGTAATTCGTAATTCGTAATTAATTTAGACTATGATCAAATTTGCATACACCATTTTGTACGTTCCAGATGTGAAACGAACAGCTGAATTTTATTCCAAAACCTTTGGTTTTGAAGTACGCTTTATTGCTCCCGGAGATGAGTATGCGGAATTAAGTTCGGGAACAACTACTTTGTCCTTTGCTGCATTGCCACTCGCAAATTCGAATCTGAGGGACGGTTTCCAGCAAAGTGATTTAAAGACCAAACCTTTTGGGATCGAACTGGGATTTACAACCGTGGACGTTCCTGCTTTGGTTGATAAAGCACTTGCAGCAGGAGCAACACTTTTGGAAGAACCGAAAGAAAAGCCGTGGGGACAAGTTGTGGCATATGTACGCGATTTAGATGGATTTCTGATCGAGATCTGTACACCGATGGATTAATAGTAATTGAATTCGGGTCCCCTTGGAGGATCAGGAATTTGAACTTTGAACTTTTTAACTTGCTATGAATCAAATTAAAAGCATATATAACACCTTCAAACAAGTTCCCGAGAAATACCTGATCGTTCTTGCATTTGCAGTGATCTATTCACTTGTTTCACTGGTAAATCATTATTTGTTCCGGACTTATGCACTTGATTTGGGAATTTACTCGAATGCCTTATACGACTATTCTCATTTTCAGTGGAATGATAGTACTATTTTTAAAACGCAACCTCAAAATTTGTTGGGAGACCATTTTGATATTTACCTCATGCTCTATTCTCCTTTCGTTTGGATTTTCGGTTCTTATACCTTACTGATCTTTCAGATTGCCAGTATTCTTCTCGGAGGATTGGGAGTTTATCGCTATTTCAAGGAAAACAGGATGCTGGCCATGAATGCCATGCTGTTTTTTTACCTGTTCTTTGGAGTTTATACGGCCTTATCGTATGATTTTCACGATAGCGTTGTAGTAGCCATGCTTGTTCCCTGGCTTTTTGTTTTTACCAAAGAACGGAAAATGAAATGGGCGGCATTTTTTGTGGTACTGCTTTGGCTGGGAAAGGAAAACAGCGGTTTATGGGTCGCATTTATCTGTTTCGGACTTTCATTACTGAACTGGAGAGAGAAAAGATGGCGCTTCTTTTTCATCATCGCCGGATTTGCATCCATGGTCTATTTTATCATTGTGATCAAGTTAGTGATGCCTGCTTTGACTCCTGACGGGATTTACCCGCATTTTGACTACAGCGCTTTGGGTTTAACTATGAAAGAAGCGATAAAACACCTGACCTTCCATCCGATCGATTCGTTTCATTTGTTCATTTCCAATTTCAAGGACCCATTGGCTGACAATACAAAATCAGAACTGATAAACTATTTGTTGTTCTCCGGAATGGCTTTACTGATATTCAGACCGGCCTATTTATTGATGTTGATCCCAATATTTTTTCAAAAGTTTTTTCACGATAATATTAATATCTGGGGAGCGGGTTTTCATTATTGCATTGAATTCACACCCATTTTGGCGATCGGTGCCTTTGAAGTGATCGGGAAATTGAAAAAAGAATGGCTTAAAAGAGCAGCCGGTATGGTAATTGTCCTTTTAGCTATGATTATGACGATTAAGCGAATAGGAGAGCCTTATCTTTACGAACCTGTTGAGAATGTCAATTTCCTGTCAGAAGAACATTACAAAAAAGCATACGACGTGAAACCGGTTTACGCTGCCTTTAAATTGATTCCGAAAGACGCCATAGTTTCCTCGCAGTCAAATCTCGTACCCCATTTGGCGAATCGTGATTTCTGCTATATGTATCCGATGATGAAGGATGCGGAGTATGTAATCCTGGCGAAGAAAGATAGTTCTTATCCACTAAGTGATTCGCTATTTCAGGTCGAAATTCAGAATTTCCAGCAGTCCAAAGAGTGGATTAAACTGGTGGATAACGAAGAAGTGTTATTGGTGAAAAGAAAGTAGGCACATGATACATCACGAACCTGGTTGAGTGAATAATATTCCTCCAAAAAACTATGTGCTCTATGTATCTATGTGGCTTTAATTTCACCACATAGTGCACATAGAACACATAGCAAATATCATTAATTGGTTATTAAATGGGATTCCGATTAATTCCCTTTGATCTCAAATTCCGTACGACGGTTTTGTTGTTTTCCATCTTCTGTATTGTTGGATGCAATTGGTTTGGAAGAACCATAACCCTTTGCGGCCATTCTGCTTGCAGCAATTCCCTTTTGAGACAAGTAAGCAACCACCGCTTCTGCACGTTGCTGTGAAAGCGTTTCGTTCAAGG
>CBFGPJ010000133.1:0-7472 GCA_965650615.1 uncultured Fluviicola sp.
TCCGGTGTTCAAAGAAGAAGACATTGTGCTTTACTCACGTTCTCCAAAACTGAAAAAATTCGGGGTCGACTATGTATTGTGTGCACATGACAGCGATTCTCTGAATATTAAACTAAAAACATACCTGCATTCAAATAAACCATTCAAAATAAAGGAGAAAGATGCCGGAATGAGCTTTGAACGAAGCAAACATTCAACAAAAGCGTTGGATATTCACCTGGATATCTCCGAATTCAAAAAAGATCCGAACAGTCCGCTTTATAAATGGATCGTGAGTTTAGGTAAAAAGGTAAGTTTTCCTACGGCGGCATTCTTTGAGGCCTGGGATGGTGATTTGTCTTTCCAGGAAGGTGGAACACAACTCATCAATGAAGAAGTTGTAGAAATGAGTTACGATGAGGAATTTAACCCGATTGAAGTACGGAAAACAAACAAGGTAGCTGTTCCTGGCTATTCTTTACTATTCTCTGTAAATGAAAGCGGACAAAAGCTGGTTTCGGCCCTTTTCGCAAAGGGAATTGTAACCAAGCAGGGAAAACATTATCATTTCCTGTTCTCTCCCCCACTTACATTGAATATTCTTCCTAAAAGCATCAGTGCCTACACAGCCGGAAAATCCCCGAAAGTCATTACAGGTTCTTCGTGCAGTGGTTTATGGAATTATCGCGGAACGGACATGTTATTCCGTATCGATTCTTTGAAGGAAAAAGAGATCTATGGTTCCCTGGAATTTGAGGTTATGAGCTTGCTGAAGAAAGGAAAGTTTAAGAGGTAATTACGAATTACGAATTACGAATTACGAATTACGAATTACGAATTACGAATTACGAATTACTTTATAATCGATTAAAATCCAAGTATTAAGCTTTTCAGAAAATTAATTCAGAATTCGTAATTAATAAGGAATAAACACATTCTTCGCTTCGGTAAAGAAACGCAGGGCCTCCCAACCTCCTTCTCTTCCCACTCCGGATGCTTTTACTCCTCCAAACGGTGTTCTTAGGTCGCGCACCAGCCAGGAATTGATCCAAACAATCCCAGCATGCACTTTATCTGCCGTTCTGTGCGCTCTTTTCAAGTCAGAGGTCCAGATAGTCGCACTGAGTCCATATTCCGTACTATTCGCCATCATCAGCACTTCTTCTTCTGTATCGAAAGGTGTTATTGTTACTACCGGTCCGAAAATTTCTTCCTGGTTCGTTCTGCAATCGTATGAAAGGCCTTCGATCACAGTTGGGGCGATGTAATAACCTTCATTATGCGGAGCATCCAAAATCACCCGTTCGCCGCCTGTCAGAATGGTTCCTCCTTCCTGCTTTGCCAGTTCGATATAGGAAAGTACTTTTTCCATATGCGGTTTGGAAACAACAGACCCCATTTTCGCATTCGGATCAGAAGGAAAGGAAACGGTCAATTGCTTTACACGCTCAATAAACGCGGTTTTGAATTTATCGTAAATGCTTCGTTCAATGAAAATGCGAGATCCGCACAAACAGATTTGACCCTGATTGGCAAAAGACGAGCGCACAGTCGTTTTGATCATCTCATCAAAATCACAATCTGCAAAAATGATATTCGGGTTCTTTCCTCCCAACTCCAAGGACAATTTCTTGAACATTGGACCTGCTGTTCTCGCGATGTACTCACCGGTTTTGGTTCCCCCGGTAAACGAAATAGCTTTGATTTTCGGATGCTTTACGATTGCATCTCCGGCATTTTGTCCCAAACCATGAACAATATTCAGAACCCCTGCTGGCATACCACTTTCTTTCACGACCTCACTCAACAAATAAGCTGTGTAAGGTGTAATTTCAGATGGTTTTGCAATCACACAATTCCCGGAAGACAGTGCCGGGGCAATTTTCCAGGAAAACAAATACAAGGGAAGATTCCATGGAGAAATACAACCTACTACCCCAATTGGTTTGCGGGTTGTATAATTGACTCCCATTCCTTCCATGTAATGCGATTCCGAAGCAAAATGCTCTACTGCCGTCGCGAAAAAATGAAAATTTGATACAGCTCGCGGAATATCCACGTGTGCCGCCAATGAAAGCGGTTTTCCATTGTCACGGGATTCAGCAGCTACGAATTCATCCATGCGTTTTTCAATTCCCAAACTGATACGCATCATGATCGCTCCGCGCTCTTCATTGGTCATATTCGACCAGATCGGAAATGCTTTTTCAGCGGCTGCAACTGCCAATTCAACGTCTTCTTGTGTAGAATCCGGAATTTCACCATAAACCTTACCGGTTGCCGGTTCGTAGTTGTCGATATACTGGCCTTTAACAGGCGCAAGCATTTCTCCGTTGATAAAATTTTGAAGACGTATCATAGATTTCCTTTTTTCGATTACAACACTTGTTTTAAGCGTCGGCACAAAGATACGATTGAAATAGCGAATCTGCATCTCTCAGTTAAATTTTCAACGCCTATCGACAATTACTCTTTGTTCTCCTACTTTTTTCCGAGGCAAAAAAAGTAGGAAAAAATGCCTTTCCAATTACCACTTTCAAGCAGCCTTCTCTTTCGGACCGATTCTCGGAAAGTGTCGGATCAGGATCCAAAATAAGAAACCGCAGCAGTTTTACAAACTCTGTGATTTCTTACTTTCCGGTATCGGTTCCCGAAAGAGAAGGCTTTTATCTTCGAAAGTTCATTCTTTGTTTAGACAATAATTACAGCATCGAAACACGAAATTCATGTAGCTGGTAATTGGGGCTCCATCCGCTTTTAATTAGTTAAGTTGTTTCTTAGATCTTGAACTTCACGCCAAGCTGCAGGTAAAGGGAAAAGTTCAGCCCACCGGAATTCAGGTAATTGGTGGAGATTCCGACATTCGTGTAAAAGCGGTCCAATCCGAATGAAAAGGGATTATTTTTATACGCTGCACCGATATATAAGGCATGAACAAGTCCCGTATTTGAACGATCATTGATGAAAGTCAGGTTCATGCCTGTATAAGCTGCCAGTGTAGGATGAAAATCGTGAATCATCGACCGGTTGGCATTTCCGATAAATGTTTGTTTGTACGGATCGAATGAGAAAATCAAACAATCCGTTTTTATCATTGCCTGAATTCTTGCTTTGAGATCTATGCCAACATTTACGCTGTGCTCAAAACGCGTTCCTGCATATTGGATGTAAGCAGAAACAGCAGCTGCGCGAAAATCAAAATTCCAATAGTTTGCTTCCAGTCCGTAATCCAGTGCATTCAAACCACCTCGCGATTCCGGTAAACAGGAATGTGCGTTCATAGTATCAAGCGGGTATGAAATTTTCAAAGAATCGCCCTCAGAGATACAGGTAGAACGGTTGGAATAAATATTCCACTCTTTGGTTTTCAGGTATTCTTCCGGAACAACGGCAAAATAATAGGGTCTGTTCCGGATTCCGAATTTGGTATGCCATTCGATTGCATGGTCGTAATTCCGATCGAAATAATAGGATCTTGTTGGTGTAACATACTCTTGCGGTATAATAAGTAAGTATTCACCGTCGAGCATTTTCTTGCGCAATTGCAGATTCTGCATGATATATACTTCCGGCAGAAGCTCTGATTTCAATGTTAAAGGTGTTGCCATATCCTTTTCACAGACAACACACTGATCGTAATCTTCCCGGACCTGTTTCTTTGTAAGGATTCCGTAGGATTCGAAATCTGCTTCTTTTATTTTCGCCCGGTATCGCTCATGCCGCCACCAACCGTCTCCGCTCAACTCCAGTTTCCATTTAATGATCTTCGCGTACTGTGAACCTTTTGTAAGTGTGTAATAAGTTTGGCTCTTTGAAAACATATGCGGTTCCATTTCGAGGATTACCATATTCGTTCTTCCGTCATTGAAACGGATAATATTGCAATTCTTCATGATGGTATCGGAAAGCACAAAACAGGTTTTTGTGTTCCCAAAGTATTCGTAAAGCTCCGTAGAATCTTCTGTTAAGTGTTTACCGGCATAAAACAAATGGATCTCTACTCTCCGATGGTTCTCATTCGGGTTTCTTAAAGCGTTTTCTTCACCGCGTGCAAAACTGGAAACATGAGTTTTCGCTGGAAGAATCTCTACCAGGTAATCTTTCACTTTTTCTGCCCGCTTTTTTGAAAGTCTGAAATTCAGTTTCTTTTTCCCGGTCGAATCTGCATAACCTATGACCTGTAAACTGTCTATTTTCTTGAGATTATGGGAAAAGATATACTTATTGATCTGTTGTTTGTTTTCGTTCAATAATTTGTAATCACCACTCGGATAATAAATGGAAAAAACTTCCTGGGAAAATGCGGAATAGCTGCTACATGTCAAAAGCATTAGCAAGAGGGTTGTTTTAATCTGAAATGAAAAAAGACCCGTCCACCGCGGCTGACGAGTCTTTAAGTTTCTCTTTCGCATCACAAGAGCGAATATAGTTTTTATCCCGAATGGAAAAACGTTCAAAAGGTTTAAATCTTCAAAAATTGAACCTTTTGAACTATTTGAACTTTGAATTATTCGTGAACGATCAGTTTAAACCCTTTTCCATGGATATTCAGAATCTCAATGCGCTCATCTTCTTTCAAAAGTTTACGCAGTTTGGCAATATATACGTCCATTGAGCGACCGTTGAAATAATTGTCATCTCCCCAAATGGCCCGCAACGCAGCTTGTCTATCCAATACTTCGTTTCGATTCTTACATAACAGGTGAAGTAATTGCCCTTCTTTTGTTGTGAGTTTCTTATTCTCATCTTTCAAATGAAGGATCCTGGAGACCGGTTCGTATTGAATGTTCCCGATCTGTTGCATTTCGCTTTCTTCATTGTCCGAGGAACCTGTTCTTCTTAAAATTGCCTCGATTCGTGCCAGCAACTCCTCCATCGTGAAGGGTTTTGTCATGTAATCATCCGCACCGCTTTCGAAGCCTTCCAGTTTATCTTCCTTCATCGCTTTCGCAGTCAGGAAAAGAATTGGAATTTTGGGATCAATCAGACGCACTTCTTTTGCAAGTGTAAATCCATCCATTTCAGGCATCATCACATCAAAAATACAGAAATCAAAATGTCCGTCTGTGTATTTTTCATATGCATGCTTTCCATTGCGGGCAAGTTCTACCTGGTAACCTTTAGCTTTTAGAAACGTCTGTAATAATTGACCTAAATTGTCGTCATCTTCTGCTAATAAAATTGATTTTTGCTTAGCCATAATTATCTTTTTATTGTTACACGAAACTCTGAACCTTCTCCAACCTGACTGGTCACATGAACACTCCATCCGAACATGTCCGAGAGTGCTTTCACATAACTTAATCCCAAACCAAAACCTTTTACGTTATGAACGTTTCCGGTCGGAACACGGTACAATTTATCAAATATTTTCGAGATATGCTCACGTTTTATTCCAATTCCTTTATCAATCACGGACAATTCAAGACGATCCGTGAAAACTTCCAGTTTTACCGTGACATGAATCTTGTCTTTACTGTATTTAATTGCGTTATCAACTAAATTGTTCACCATATTTGTGAAATGCATCCGGTCGGCTTCAATCAGGACTTCCTCTTTGGGCATTTGAAGGATCAATTCACCATCCAGGCCGGCAATCCGGAAGGACGCTGTTTTTGCAACCGATTGAATTACTTCAACAACCGGAACCTGTTCCATTTTCACCTTTAACTCACCACGGTCAATAACTGCACTTTGCAAAATCGATTCTACCAGAACTCCCAATCGTTTGTTTTCTTCCTGGATCATTTTAACGAATGGTGCAGCGCTCTCCGTTTGCCCACCCATCATGGAAGGATCGTTCATCGCTTCACAAGCCAGTGAAATGGTCGATATCGGTGTTTTAAACTCGTGGGTCATATTTGATATGAAATCATTTTTCATTTCAAACAACTTCTTTTGAGTCAAAATCGTACGGAACATGTACGAAATCGTGATGATGATCAATACTACAAGCAGCAAGCTCACAATCAGCAAGCTTCCCATTGATTTCAACACGAAAAACTTGCTATGCGGAAAATTCAAATGGAGCGAAAGCTTGTCTTCCAGGATCTTATTCGGAAACAACATAGCAGCCTGGGTCTTAACTGTATCCAGCGAGACATCATAGTTAGCCACGGTTTCTTTGAATTTCACCGGCTCATTGTTCTCTTCCACGATCACGAATTTGAAATCGTCCGGAAGCTTATCCGCAATCAATTCCTTACGAATAATCGAATCAAGGAGTTTCAAATTAATTCTTTTTTCCGGATCCAGGTACATATTATCGCGAAAGGTCTCCACCATCAATTCATTGATATACTTTGCCTTTTTGACAATCTTATGCATCACTCGCTGATCCAGGTGATAAGCAGCCCTTACGGAATCCTTGTCCAGTAAGCTCATCCCACCTCCATCAAACAATTCATGGATTTGTCTGACATCCCTGGCAAGTACCTCTTGTTTCGAGTACAATCCCGAAATCGAATCATAGCTATTCCCGGTTACAATAAGGTAATTTTCCAATTTCCCTTTAACAGAAAGCACCGTATCACGAATCGATATGGATTCTTTCACTTCAAATAAGTTCTGGAATTCTTCTTTCAATACGTCTTTGTATTGACCCGAAACATCTTTACTCATCAGGTTTGAATACCTGCGAACGTCTTCCACCTTTTCATAGCGAATTGCTATTCGTTCGAGTGCTGTGCTAATCTTACTTTTGAAATCATCTGATTTCCGATCGTAGAGCTGCAATGTCTGGAAGATTTGGATCAGCAAGAGGGCCAGCATGGCGATCCATACAGCTGTAATTACGAGATTGATCCGAATCTTAATCATAGATAACGAATGTAGGTGAAATGTTAAAATTAACGATTCACTTAACGTTTTTTATGAAGAAGAAAAAATTCAAGTGGTTTAAAATAATTCACAATCACTATTCTCCAGTTAAATCTACCTATACCATTATAATTCTTCTTCCTACTTTTTTCCAAAGCAAAAAAAGTAGGCAAAAATGCTTTTGTCCCCATTACAGCCTTCAGAAAGCCAATCTTTCCGGACCGCTCTGCGGAAAGAAGGGATCAGGATCCGAAATGTAAATCTAAAGCTGTTTTGCAAACACTTTAGATTTAGCACTTTCCGGGAGCGGGCGGCCGGAAAGTTCGTCTTTCGTTTTCAACAGCAAAATATTTAGGACGAGTTAATAATTAGCTTCGATTTTACGATTCCCAATTCGTGTAATGGGTCTTTTCTCTGAAACAACGATTTTTAGACTGACAAAGGTCAATCCTTCAAAAAGTTAATCTTTTGATTTTATATCGTTTTCATTTTCAAAATCATTAGATTAAGTTACTTCAACTAACATAAATCTCTTTCGTTAGAACGACAATGATTCGCAATTCGCAATTCATAACTACTTCTTCTTGCTCCCTCGCTTTTTCGGTTTTCCATACTTTTCCTGCATCGCTTTCTTGTGATTATAGCGTACATTGACCTTTTTATTCTTTGCTTTC
>CBFGPJ010000134.1:0-7435 GCA_965650615.1 uncultured Fluviicola sp.
GCATTTGCTCTGATCTGGATAAAGAGTATTGCCCTCTGTGTGGTTTCTATTTTGACCCAAAAATTCATTTTCACAGCCATTGATGCCATTATTACTTACATCAGTTATACCGGTGTTTATGCGTATATTTTAAAGAAACGACACCCGGAAGCGCAGTTTTTGAAAAAATTCATCATTGGTGTCTGCGTCCTGACTCCTTCGGCATTTATCTTTATTTTGAAGATCAATGTGCACGAATGGCTGAATAAAGATGATTTGAGCCATATCCTGATGTTGGTAACGATTTATTATTTTTACCTTGGTATAAAAGAGTGGGGACAAAGTCAGTCCCATCAACAGAAATATGTCTAAGAACGAAGTAAATATTAAGAATAAACGTGCCCGGTTTGAATATCAGTTGGATGAATTCTTTACTGCAGGAATGGTTCTGTCCGGTACCGAGATCAAAAGTATCCGAAATGGGAAAGCGAGTATCCTGGAGGCTTACTGTATCGTAGATAACGGACAGGTCTTTATTCGTAATATGCACGTTTCTCCTTACGAAAATGCTTCATTCTACAACCATTCGGTACGCTCCGACCGAAAGTTGCTCCTGAATAAAAAAGAGATCAAAAAGCTGGAGAAATGGGTCAAAACAAAAGGAAATACAATTGTTCCCTTGAGATTGTTCCTGTCTGAAAAAGGGTGGTTGAAACTGGAACTGGCAACCGGTGTCGGTAAGAAACTGCACGATAAGCGTCACGATATGAAAGAGAAAGACGACAAACGCGAAATGGACCGCCTGAAGAAAATCCGTTCATAATAGTGCAGTATTTTACTACAAAGAGCACAAGGAAAATTTTTTACATACTTTGCTTCTTATTTCCATGTTGCAACCTATTGCTTCGTGTTCCTAGTGTGCTTTGTGGTTAACCTTTACAAAAATCCCAAAGTCAGCAAGTGCAAAATCCGATTCTGCGTAAATAAAATGTAGATTGCCACAATTCCGACTCCCCAAAACGAAAGATGGTATAAGAAGACAAAGTAAAGTGTTTTCCGGCGTCTCAAATAAGGGTAAAGCGGTACCAGGAACAAAATAATGAGGCCGAAACGGATACTGCCGACATGAAAATCAAAAGGAGTCCGGTAGCGTGTAAAATCGTCTGTAGTAATCATTTTTACAGGCGTATGCAAAAACCAGGTCGTTTCAATAATAACTTCGGGATATGCATATTGCCAGGCATAGATGTTGTTTTGAACGTAATATCTTCCCCTGTTTTTCAGTTCGATGCTGGTAATATTCCCTTTGATGATCCCGTTGTTCAATGATTTGGATGAGCCGATCAGGACATCATTCTCATAATGAAGCGGCAGGAAATATTCGGTAGAAAGTGCCAGGGAAAGGACCAGGGAAACCCGCATAATGTACTTGTAAATACTCCAGCGCATACCACTTGTCAGAGATTGAAAATAGCGGTTGTTATCTTTTGCCTGCTGCATTTTTTGTTGCTCGTAGCGCATTTTAGCTACCCGCATGCGTTCCAAACGTTCTTCCTCCGATTCATTTCCAGCTCTTCTGGAAGTCCTTTTTTCTTCCGCAGCGGCGGACTCTTTGTAATCCGGGTTTAAAAGGATTTCTACTGCTTTTCCCAGCTTTATGAATACTTCATGTGCAAGTGGATCCGGATTGACGTCCGGATGCAGGCGCAAAGCCAGTTTTTTATATTGCTTTCGGATCTCTGCATCGGTAGAGTCGGAGGGAAGGTTCAATAAACGAAAGCATTCTTTCCGGGTCATTTCGAAAGCGAATTTAAGGTTTCTTTCCTGCGGATCTTCCCATTTTCTGTTTTCAGGATAACTGAAATGATCTGCTCTTTGGGAGCTGCATATTTTCCAAAATTTTCCCGGACAAGTGATTGAATCTCTTTGAATTTTTCTTCTGCTAAAGCTTCTTCCAGAATTAAAACACAACTTTCACCCAATGTATCATGTGGAATCCCCCCGATAATGAAAGGTCCATCGATCAGTTCATCAATCAGTTGTTCAACTGCTTCCGGGTGAATTTTAATTCCACCGCTGTTGATAACAAAATCAGCTCTCCCAAGCCATTTAAAATGAGTGGGATCAATCAACTCAACCAAATCATTGGTTTGCATGTTCTCAATTCCCAGCTTTGAATCGCTGATAACCAGGGAACCTTCAGAAGCGCTCAGTTCAACTCCTTCCAGCGCTTGGTAAACCGGATTGTCCATCTTTCTTAATGCAATATGAGAAACGGTTTCCGTCATTCCAAACCCGATGTAAATAGTCGGTTTTAGCATTGAGAGTGCTTTCTCAAGTTGCACCGAAAGTCCCATTCCACCAAGTAATATGTTGTCAAATAGTTCCAGTTTTTCAGGAGTTTCTTCCAGGATACTTTTTATTTGATAGGGAACTAAAGAAATGAACGAATAATGTGATTTCCCCTTCATTTCAGCCAGCGGATTTGCACGAGGTTCCACTACATCAATGGAATAATTTCCCACCAATGCACGAATCACCATCATTTTTCCGCCAATTGTCATAGGAGAGAGAGGCATCAAAACCCGTGAGTTATCGTTTAAACCGAAAAAGGAATTGCTGCGCTTTGCCGAGGCCTCCAATTGTGTTCTTTTTAGCAGAATGGATTTCGGATTCCCCGTTGAACCACTTGTTTTTATCCGGTATTCAGGAGACTTTTCATTCCATAGCGTAATGATAGACTGAATTTCCTTATAGGTTTCTGCAGAACAATCGGTATATCTTACTTCAAAAGCCATCTTTAATTGAAAATGTAGTTCCGATAGCTATCGGAATGAAAATTGAAAAGTAATCGCATACGAATAGTTGGAACAATACTTGTTGAGTTTAGACGATTGCTTAATTCGTAATTCGTAATTCGGCATTCGCAATTTGTTGTTAAATTTAGGCAAAGATTATGACTCATAAACACACACATATGAAATTTATTGTACTGCTTCTTTTAGGGGTTTCATGCTGTATTTATTCGTTTACTACAACTCAAAATACGGTTTCCGATACCGAATTGACTGTGATGGGCGGATCAGGGATCAAGTTCTCCAAAATGAGTTTTCAGAAAGCGATCAAACAAGCACAGGCTACGGGAAAATTGATTTTTATTGACGTGCACACAAGTTGGTGCGGACCTTGTAAAGAAATGGCCAAAACAACTTTTAGTGATTCGGAAGTGGGGAATGTTTTTAATCAGCGATTCATCAATCTGAAAATTGACGCAGAACAGGATGAAGACGGACCAATGATTTCAAAAGCATACAGTGTTGGGGCATATCCGACATTGTTATTCATCAACGGAGAAGGAAAAATGGTGAAGAAGTTGGTTGGAAAACAGAGTAAAGAGAAATTGCTGGCTGCGGTTTCAACGATTAAATAATTGGCTTCGACTCCGCTCAGCCACCAGTTGTGTTGTTGCGATAATGTTAAAAAGGTGACTGAGCGGAGTCGAAGTCACCGGATTTTAATTTTCAAACAATACCCTTTATTCGTCGTTGCATACAGCGTTTTCTTTTCAAGCAAAAGCGCACAGAAATTCCCTTTCATCAAAAAGTGCCAGGTCTTTCCACCATCTATGGAATAATCGATTCCGGTAGTTCCACATGAGAACAGGATCTTTTTGTTTCCGGTTACGCAAGAACGGTAACCATTTGGAAAAACTTCAGCAGGAGACCAGGTCTTTCCACCATCCCTTGTAAAACAGGCATTTTTAGAAGCTTCCGCATTTTTCCGGTAATCTCCGCCAACGACAACACCATTTAAGGGATCCCAAAAGAACAATGAGAACGGACCGCAACCTTCACCGGTTTTCATAGGTAATTTAACGGATAAAGTTCTTTTCGACCAAAGGTCTACATAATGAAACCGTGCGGAAGTATCTCCGCCTGAAACGAAAAAGTAGCTTTCCGGGCTCCAAAATTGTGCGCAGGTTCCGCTTGCAGCATAGCACCCTTCATGGTGTTCGTTTTCAATCTTTTGACCGATTTCATTGAAAGAAATGGATTCAGTTCCTTTCTTGCGCAGAAAGAAGCTTCCGTCAACGGGATCTCCAAGGATCAACAACTCATTTTCCCAAACAGAAATATCATCCAGGAAGATTCCTTTCTCATTGAAAACAGGTGTTGCAGATTCCAGGGTGCCTTTATAAACAATTCCATTGTCGCCGGATACGATGGCATAGATTGTGTCTTTATGAAGCGCAATATCTCTGAATTCGCCGTCTTTTACGGGAGAAATAATAGTCTTGCTGCTTTTTTCTTTTTCATTAAAAGCAATCACCCCGGTTTTCGATGTACCGAATAAAAGCAGTTTTTTTGCGTAACGGACAACAATACGGGAATAGGAGCTATCTGCCGAAAAATGCAGCGTGTCAATGGAGATCACCTTTTGTGAAATCCCGCTATGGCTTAGGAGAATGAGTCCTAAAAAGAGAATTGAATTTTTCACGCTGTTCTTCTTTTAGTTTTGGAATATCGTCCGGAACGGTTCTTTTCCATCGTTTATGCGACCATAACCAGGGACCGGGTTCTTCCTGGATCCTTTTCTCCAGTAAGTGTGCATGCGTTTCCGTAATCTTTCCCCAGGGTAATGTTCTCGGTTCGTCTGTCAGGAGTTGTAATTCCACTTCATAATATCCGCGTCTGACTTTTTTCGGTAAGTAAAAAACAACTGCCTGATCATACGTATTTGCCAATTGCTCTGCTCCGAAAAGAATCCCTGTTGTTTGGTTCAGAAAAGTCATCCAGTAGCATTTTGTTGAATCTGCCGGACTTTGGTCGCTCAATACCAGGGTTGCTGTCGGAACTCCTTCCTGAAGATACGAATTAAATGTTTCCTTGACAATTTTGGCATGAATAACTTTCATTCCGAAACGGGAACGCAATGTATTGATCTTTTTATCCCAATAACCACTTGTTAAAGGCATTCCGATCCCAATTGCCTGGTGAGGGAAGTACAGGTCCTGGCCGGTAATCATCCATTCCCAATTCATGTAATGTGCAGATACCAATAAGACACTTTTGTTCTGGTCGTAAAGCTGCTCCATGAGTTCCGGGTTCTTGATCTCAAAACGTTTTCGGAGTTCTTTTTCAGAAATTCCCAGGTTTTTGACCCCTTCCAATAGCATATCGGCAAAATAGCGATAAAAAGAACGCTTGATCTTACGGTGTTCCTTCTTTGTAAGATCGGGAAAAGAACGGGCAATATTTCCTTCTATGACTTTCTTACGATAAGGGAAGACCGTAATCAATAAGAGGAAGAACAGATCGGAAAAACGATACGTAATCCAAAGTGGAAGCTTTGAAAGAGGAAGTACGAACAAATAATAAGCGACTTTACTCATTTCTTGAATTTATTGGGCCATAGTGTTTGTAACTGTTTATGGATTTCCTGTTCACGTGCGCTGCTTCCCGCATGGAAAAATGTACGGTTTTTTAAAGAATCCGGTAAGTATTGCTGTGAAACAAAATTCCCTGGGAAGTCGTGTGCATATTGGTATTCGGCTCCGTATCCCAGGTCTTTCATCAATTTGGTCGGTGCATTTCTCAAGTGCAGGGGAACGGGAGCATTCGGGTCTTGCTTAACGGTTGCAATGGCTTCATCAATTGCCAGGTATGCTGCATTTCCTTTCGGTGAAGTTGCCAGGTAAATCGCGCATTGGGAAAGAATGATTCGTGCTTCCGGCCAGCCGATCACCTGGATTGCCTGGAAGGTATTGTTTGCCATGATCAATGCAGTCGGATTGGCTAAACCTATATCTTCTGCTGCAGAAATAAGCAGTCTTCGAGCGATGAATTTCGGATCTTCACCGCCTTCGATCATACGGGCGAGCCAATATACGGCTGCATCCGGATCACTTCCGCGGATAGACTTGATGAAAGCCGAAATGATATCGTAATGTTGTTCCCCGTCTTTATCGTAGCGCACACGCTGTTGTGCCAGTTGATTGACCAATTCATCCGTGATAACGGCAGTTTCATTCTGAGAAAAGGTGTTCACGACCATTTCCAGTAAATTCAGCATTTTACGGGCGTCACCACCTGCAACAGCAATCAGCGATTTGTATTCCCGTAATTCGATCTTCCGTTTGGAAAGCAGGACATCCTGCCTGATCGCACGATTGATCAGTTCCAGTAAATCTTCCAGCGTATGACTTTCCAGTGTATACACCTGGCAGCGTGAAAGCAAAGCCGAAATCACCTCAAACGACGGATTTTCTGTAGTCGCACCGATTAAAGTAATGGTTCCTTTTTCTACTGCTCCAAGTAGGGAATCCTGTTGTGATTTGGAGAAACGGTGGATCTCATCAATGAACAGAACAGCTCCGTTTGTCTGAAACATACCCTGGCTTTCTGCTTTTTGAATAATTTCCCGGACATCTTTCACACCGGATGAAATAGCTGAAAGTGTATAAAAAGGCCGGTTCAATTCTTTGGCAAGTAAGTTTGCCAGTGTTGTTTTTCCCACTCCGGGAGGTCCCCAAAAGATAATGGAAGGAAGTATTTTGGATTGAATGGCTTTTTTCAGTGCGCCGTTTTCCTCCAGCAAATGCCTCTGTCCGATGTATTCGGACAAATCATTGGGGCGCATACGTTCTGCTAAAGGAGCACTCATCTTTTCCTGTTAAACGTGGTAAAAAGCGTTCACACTTCGGCTTCGCTACTATCCTTAGATTTTCTTTCTCTTAATTTTGGAGAAAAGTGACTGAGCGCAGTCGAAGGCGACTTTACCTTCTTACTTCAAAGATAAGATTTTCTCTTTTAGTTGTCAGCCGGATTTACGGGATAATCAGCCATTAATTTATATTTTCCACCTAATCGAGCCAATAAATCACGCCAAAGATCATCGTCAAATGCATGGAAAACATTGAGGTCTCCCGGAGCCTTCATTACGATCCAGCTTAAATCATCAATTTCGTTTTGCAACTGTCCCGAACTCCAACCTGTGTATCCGATGAAAAAACGCAGGTTTTCGGGTGTCATCTCGTCATTCGTGATCCGTTTTTTTATTTCGGGATAATCACCGCCCAGGTATAGGTTTTTCCCGATCTGAACAGATCCGCTGATTTCTTTGTTTTGATGCATATAGAATAGTTGGTTTCGCTCCACGGGGCCTCCGAAGCCAACCGGTATTTTTGCCTCCGGAAAATCGGTTACAACAGAGTTGATCTCAATTTCCAGTGTATTGTTCAGGATCAATCCGAAACTGCCTTCTTCGTTGTGTTCGCAAAGTAAAATAACTACACGCGAAAAATTACTGTCCATCAGGAAAGGTTCTGAAAGAAGCAAGTCGCCTTTTGTTGGATTTGGTTGTTTGTTTATTTGTAAGGGTATCAACGTAGTTTGTTTTTTCCGTAAAATACAAACATTTTTTTAGTTCAAAAAGGAAAAACAGGACTTTTGATAAC
>CBFGPJ010000135.1:0-7418 GCA_965650615.1 uncultured Fluviicola sp.
AAAACAAATCTTTTAAAAAAAATAGGTGGCAGCGAGGGATAAGCTGTAAAGTGTCGTCTAAAAAAATGAACAATGGAAAAAGATCGATTACATATCTTGAACAAAATTGAAACGGTTGAAGTTTCTCCGTTCCTCTTCACACGCATTCAGGCGAAAGTGCAGGAACAGCTTTTTGACCGGCTTTCTACCCGAAAATCTGTTGTTTATCTCACCGGAATTGCACTGATCATTGCAGTGAATGTGATGGCGTTGCGGACAAGGAATACGCCGGATAAAAACCCGGATCTCGTTTCTGAATTGGATCTGGCACCTTCTAATCAATTGTACCCATGAAAAAGTCTTTGATCAGAAACGGGTTTATTATTGTATTGCTTTTAAGCAATGCATTGTTCATTTACAAATGGTGGGCAGCACCGGAACGAAGACATCACGGTCCCAGGAATGAGATCATAGAAAAGCTGCATTTTGACGAAAAACAGGTTGCAGAGTACGATCTGTTGATCCAGGATCACAGAAGTGCAATTGAAAATGCTCAAAAAGAATTGCAGCATCAGAAACAACAACTGTATTCCAACCTGGATGCACCATTTTCAGATAGCTTATTGCAGGAAATACTGAAAATTGAAGCAAAGATCGAACACATCCATTTCAATCATTTCAAAGATATCGGGAAGTTGTGCAGACCGGATCAGAAGGAATATTTCAAAGCGTTGAATCAGGAAATTGCCCGTTTGTTCTCACCCGGAAAAAAACCCAGACGATGATGAAAATACTCGTATATAGTTTGTTTTTGCTTCCATTATCAGGATGGGGGCAGTTTACAATGGACGTGAACTTAATGGCAGGAAATCAACCTGTTCAATTAAATGAAGTGATTCAATTGAACGACTATGCGTTCCGATTGGAACAAGTACGTTTTTACCTTTCAAAATTTGAGTTTTATCAAAACGGACAATTAATCGTCCGTGATTCTACAGAAGCCTATTTGGTTGATTTTGAGATTGACTCGACACGGAAATTACTGTTTCCGGGTGTTCGGGTTTCACAAATGGATGAGATCCGTTTTTTGTTCGGAATTGACAGTATTACGAATACTTCCGGCGCTATGAGCGGCGCTTTGGATCCCATGCATGGAATGTATTGGAGCTGGCAAAGTGGTTATATTAATTGCAAGCTGGAAGGTACTTTTATTACTCCGAAACGAGAGGTATTCCAATTGCATTTAGGTGGATATACACCTCCTTTTTCAGGAGTGCAGCAACTCGTTTTGAAAACAGGTAAAACAAATAATTCCCAATTGAGTATTGATCTGAATTCATTGATGGATCAGGTCATCCGGACAAAATCGGAGCTACATGTAATGTCGCCTTGTGTCCGGGCTGTTGAGTACGCACAGTTACTGGCAAAATCGATTAATCTGAAACCATGAGACGATTGGAGTTTGTTTGTTTGGTGATCATTTTACTGACGGTTTCGTTTCGGTATACGGAGAGGCTTTGGAAAACACCTTTGGATTGGCCGGAACCGGTTTATAATTTCAAGAAAAATCCGCTCGATTCTGCTACCGTCCAACTGGGAAGATCCCTTTTCTATGATCCGGTTTTATCCTCTGACAGTTCGGTCTCCTGCGCCAGTTGTCATTCTCCGTATAATGCATTTACTCATGTCGATCACGCATTGAGCCATGGGATTAAGGATCGTATCGGCACCCGTAATTCTCCGGTTTTGGTGAATCTAGCCTGGGGAAAAAGTTTTATGTGGGACGGGGCAGTAAATCATTTGGATGTACAGGCACTTGCACCTTTGGAAAATCATGTGGAAATGGATGAAAATCTTTCCCATGTACTTCAGAAAATTGGCAGACAGGAAAAATACAAGCGATTGTTCAAAAGCGCATTTCACTCGGAATCCATTACGGGAGAACGGTTTCTCAAAGCCATTTCACAATTCATGCTGACATTGGTGAGTTCCAATTCGAAATACGACCAGGTCATGCGTGGTGAAAACGGCCTCCGTTTTACGGAACAGGAGAATAAAGGATATGTTCTGTTTAAGGCCCGCTGTGCCTCTTGTCACACAGAACCCTTGTTTACGAATCAAACATTCCAGAATAATGGTTTAGCCCAGGATTCAATTCTCCGGGATGTTGGTCGTATGAAGATCACGCAAAAAAGTGCAGATTCCCTAAAGTTTAAGGTTCCTACACTACGAAATATTGAACGTTCCGCTCCATACATGCATGATGGCAGGTATCGAAGTCTTCAAATGGTGCTTTTCCATTATTCATCCGATATCCATTCATCAGTCACACTGGCTCCGCAACTTCGGAATGGAATTGACCTAAGCGAGGACGATAAGCGAAATATCATTGCTTTTTTGAAAACACTAACGGATTATACCTTTTTAAACAATAAACAATTTCAATACCCACAAACAATCAAATAGTACATGAAAAAAAGAACACTACTTCTTTTGGCTTTAATAAGCTTAAAAGGACAAGCACAAACCGGTTTAGATAACTGGATTATGAATCAGGGTGAATTTGCCAGTTATTGGGAAAATACTGCAGCTCAGCAGGGGCCGCCAACCTATGTCTTCTATACCTCAACAGTATTGGCAAACGTGACCAAAGTTTGTTATAACAGCACCTATGTTTGGACAGAGTCTGACGGGATGACGACCAATATGGGGAAATTTTTGAATCCTGGGGCTCCAACGGAACAAAACTATACCTATCGTTTCCCGCGTGTTCCATCTGTACCTGCTACGAAAACAGAAGTTCCGATGGTTGGCGCAATTGCTTTACTGAATAATGGTGTTCCTGCTTTCGGATTATCCAATGCTCATTATTACAACGGGACAAATAACAATGGAATGGGAGTAGGAACCTGGAATGTGGAAGTTTATTTGTCTGAGGGATTTGTATTGGATACAACGATGGGGGCTCATCCGCAACAACAAGGTGCGTACCATAGTCACGCGAACCCAATACGTTTGTACGAAGGAATTCCGACAAACGAGCATTCTCCTATTATCGGATATGCTTTTGATGGTTATCCGATTTATGGCCCATATGGATATGCAACGGCAATGGATGCGGGAAGCGGCATTACACGTATGAAAACGGGATTTGCTTTAAGAAACATTACCACCAGAACAACGCTTCCTGACGGAACAGTTTTAAGTTCCGGGCAATATGGACCTGCTGTCAGTGGAACTTATCCATTGGGTACTTATGTAGAGGATTATGCATGGTCGGCTGCTAACGGAGGAGATCTGGATGTTTATAACGGACGTTTTTGTGTTACCCCGGAATATCCTTCCGGAACGTATGCCTATTTCATTACGATCGATGGTAACGGTGTTCCTGAATTTCCTTATATACTGGGGACTTCCTATTATGGAGCACCTGAAACAGACGATATTACAATGGGAGCAACAATTACAATTCCTTCCAGTGGTGTTACTTGCTTTACAGATCCTCTTTCCGTAAAAGAAGAAAAGCAAATGGAAGCTCAAATTGCTCCGAACCCATCAAATGGGGTATTCAATTTGAAGTTACCTGATGTTTCCGGACAGGTAGAACTGGAAATCTACAACATGGCAGGACAAGTAGTCTATTCAACTCAATTTATAGGAAATGAGATTTTGATCGATCTTTCTAACGAATCAACCGGAGTTTTAACCTTAAAAGTAACCAATAACGGTAAAATAAGCTATTCAAAAATTGCTCTTCAGTAATTATTACCACTATCAATTGCGTAAGAAAAAGACCGGTCCATTGGTGAATTCGATTGGACCGGTTTTTTGTTATTTATTAAAGCTTTACTTAAAAATCGAGAACTTTGGGAATTTCGAATTTTGCAAATCCCCATATCTCAATATGGTACGAGACTAAAAATCAATTGATTAAACATAATTATCCCAGATTAATTTGCATTTTCACCAAATCGGAATAAGCGCCGCTTGTTGCCATCAAATCCATATGATTTCCGCTTTCAACGATTTTTCCATGCTGAAGCACCAGGATCTTATCTGCATTTCGGATGGTACTCAAACGGTGTGCGATTACAATACACGTTCTTCCCTGCATCAACTTCTCCAGGGCGTCCTGAACCACGCGTTCCGATTCAGAATCCAAAGCGGATGTCGCTTCATCCAGGATCAGGATTGTTGGATTTTTCAAAATTGCCCGGGCAATAGCGATGCGTTGTTTTTGACCTCCTGATAATTGGATTCCACGGTCTCCAACCTGTGTTTTGAAACCGTCCGGGAAACTCGTAATGAAATCGTAGGCGTTTGCCTGTTTCGCAGCACTGATAATTTCTTCTTCGCTTGCACCTGGTTTTCCGAAAGCAATATTTTCAAAAATGGTTCCTGCGAATAATAAAACATCTTGTGGTACGATTGCGATATGCTCTCTCAGGTATTTAATATCAATGGAATCTGCATTCGTATTTCCGAAATAGATTGCTCCTTTATTCACCTGGTAATAGTTTAGCACCAGGGAGGAAACAGTTGTTTTCCCACCACCCGAAGTACCAACGAGTGCCAGGGTTTCATTGCGATTCAACTCAAATGAAATTCCTTTTAATACTTCTATTTCCGAACGTTGCGGATAGGAAAAATGTACATTTTCAAAACGGATGGATCCATCAATCTCGGGTTTATCTGCTCCTTTGAAAATCTCTGCCTCACTCAGTTCATTGATGATATCCATTAGCTTTTCCGTTCCGCCGACCGTTTTTTGAATTCCGGTATAGAATTCAGGCAGAGAACCGATACTTGCAGCCATTAATAAGGTAACCATTAAGAAGGAAAATAAGTCTCCTTCACTCAATTCGGGATGTGCTCCCTGGGTCATTAATAATCCTTGCCATACGATAAAGACAATCGACCCGAACATGCAAAAGACCATGAACGAAATGAATAAACCTCTCCAAATCCCACTTTTGATGTTCAGGCGACGGATTTCTTCAATGGACGCTTTAAAACGCTTGATGAGGTAGTTTTCGTTTGTAAACGCTTTGATATTCCCGATTCCGGTTAAAGATTCTTCAGCAATGGCATTCGCAGTGGCTGTTTGGTCCTGGGCATCTTTAGACAAGCGCTTGATAAATCTTCCGAACAGTACAGCAACAATCATAATAATCGGTACGGTAGAAAGCATAATCAGCGAAAGCTTCCATGAAACAAAGGTTAAATAAGCAACTCCACCTATAACCATGACCAATTGTCTGAAAAACTCCGCTACTGTTGTTCTGAGTGTTTCCTGGATTTGGGTGATGTCTGCGGAAATACGGCTTGTTAGTTCTCCAACGGTGTTTCGATTAAAGAAATCCATCGGGAGATGAAGCATTTTTTGAAAAACATCATACCGCAAATCACGCAGGGCCTTTTCGGTTACGTTCGTAAACAAAACAACACGGAAATAACTGAAGACGGCCTGTCCTCCGAATAAAGCAAACAAAGCTACCGCAACTGTTGTAATGTTTGAAAGATCGATTGCTTTAATTGCCTGCGCCATGCTGGTTTGGGAACCGCTGCTTAATCCGAGTAATTGTCCCAGTAAAATAGGGAAGATCAAACCCACAGATGTCGAAAGCACAAGGAAGATCCAGCCGATTGCATATTCAAAACGATATGGTTTCAAATAATGAAAAAGCTTGCGGGCCTTTTTATAGCTGTCACGTGTTAATTGGATCTTTTCTTTTTTGGCTTGCTTTGGTCGCAACATCTTTTGCTAATTTTGTAACACAAAAGTAATAGGCGATTGACTTAAACAAACTTTTTTTTCGATTATTTTCGATTAAAACTTGAAAAATTGGAAAATCTACCTATCTTTGCACCCCATTCTGACAAATGTCTGACATTTCAGGAATTTAAGAAGCAATAAGAACATTCGAATAAAGTATAGATCATGAAAAGAACGTTTCAACCGTCTGTAAGAAAGAGAAGAAACAAGCACGGATTCCGTAGCCGCATGGCAACTAAGAACGGACGTAAAGTATTGGCTGCACGTCGTCGCAAGGGCCGTAAAAAATTGACAGTTTCTGACGAAGGTTTCCACAAGCGTTAATAGCCTGTAAATCTTTATTAAAGATATTGACCATCTTTTCGTTTGATACGGAGAGATGGTTTTTTTGTGCCTTAAAGTGAGCCTGTTCGTATTGTTGAAGCACAAAAAAGGCCGTCCGTTAATGGACGACCTTCAATCGAGAATAATTAATCAATTCTTAGTTAGCTGTACATGTACGAACACTTGCTTCGTAAGTTTTGTAAGCAGCAGCTTCGTATTTGTCACACTCTGATTGTTTGTCTTTTTTCTTAGCAACTACCGGGTATGTTTCTGAGCTATCGTAATCAACGAATTCATCGTGATAAGTCTCAGTACAGTTACAAGAATATGTTTTTTTACAAGATGTAGCAACCAGGGTTAAACCCGCTGCACAAACCATTAAAGCGATTGCTTTCATAAATTTAGATGTTTTATTAAGTTATTAAATCTGGTGGCGAAAATAATCATTTTTTTGCAAAGACTTTGTGTTTTTCCAGAATTTGAAAAAAAGTTTAAATGCCATTATTTTTACAAGGAATAGCCCTAAGTTTGCTTCAAAAAAAGATGGATCCATATTTCGTTGATTTTCGATCAGATACAGTTACGAAGCCTTCCGGGGAAATGCTCGATAGTATGTTTCATGCTTCTGTTGGTGATGATGTGTATGGAGAAGACCCCACAGTCAACGAGTTACAGGAATTTGCAGCACAACTCTTTGGTAAGGAAGCGGCATTGTTCTGTTCAAGCGGTACACAAACGAATCAGATTGCAATCAATATTCATGTGAAGCCCGGAGGAGAAGTTATTTGTCACGAAGAGAGTCATATCTATAAATACGAGGGAGGAGGGATCGCTAAAAACTCAGGGGCTTCTGTTCGCTTACTTCAGGGAAACCGCGGTCGTTTGACAGCTTCTGAAATTGAAAAATGGATCATGCCGGATGACGTACATTTCCCCGTAACACAATTGATTTCTTTGGAAGATACAGCAAATAGAGGAGGAGGCGCTGTTTACAATTTCCAGGATATTGAAGCAATTGCCGGTTTGGCAAAAGCCAAAAATATTCCGCTTCATTTGGATGGAGCGCGCATGTTCAATGCTTTGGCAGTGAATGGCGTGGATATTAAAAAATATGCTTCGCAATTCGATTCTATTTCGATCTGTCTTTCAAAAGGATTAGGAGCTCCTGTGGGATCTTTGCTGGTTGGGACAAAAGAATTCATTCACAAGGCGAGAAGAGTCCGGAAAGTGATGGGGGGAGGAATGCGTCAGGCAGGATTTTTAGCAGCAGCAGGATTGTATGCACTGAAAAACAATGTCGACAGGTTATCCGAAGATCATGCAAAAGCAAAACAATTGG
>CBFGPJ010000136.1:0-7406 GCA_965650615.1 uncultured Fluviicola sp.
AAATCATTCAAAGTCCCATCCACCGCGGCGGATCAGGATCCTGATATTCAAGTTCAAAACAGATACGAATGATTTTAACCATTGAACCTGTTTGAACTAAAAGCGAATGGTTTTATGCTATCTTAGGCGGTTGCCAGATATTTCCGTTGTATTCGGAAAAGGTAAAATGATATGCAGGAAGCTGCACTTTTTCATTCAGCTCTAAAGGATATCCCTGGGAAATAATTTCGTTAGGGATTCTTTTAAATACATACACAAAGTGCACCAATGAATGTTTTTGATTCAACGGACAGTCATCGTGGTGATCCTGGTTGGAATCATGATGCTGATGAGCTGACATATGTTCGAAAATAAATCCAAGCAATGAGATCTGATGGTGAGCTTTATTATGATGCTGATAATGCTCTATGAATTTGGGAACAAAAGAAAAGGTATTCGTCGTTTGCCCGGGAAAAGCAATCACCAGGATCAGAAACAGAATAAATATCTTTTTTAACCGACTCATTTAAGGACGAATGTAACTATTTTCTGATTTGAAGGAACGAAATTAACAAATCATTTGATAAGCTGAACGGGACATTATGACGCAAAAAAATCCCGGCAGTAAAATGCCGGGACTCTTATTCATTCGTTATTTTTCGATCAGTTATTATTCAAAATAATCTTCTTAACAATAGTTGATCCGTTCCCGAATTGGATACTTGTCAAATACGTTCCTGTCATCAGGTTTGCCAGATTTTTGGTAACGATCGTTGACCC
This sequence comes from uncultured Fluviicola sp., assembly GCA_965650615.1. Classification (GTDB taxonomy): domain Bacteria; phylum Bacteroidota; class Bacteroidia; order Flavobacteriales_D; family Crocinitomicaceae; genus Fluviicola. The sequence continues at coordinate 760 of CBFGPJ010000136.1, forward strand.
TTTACTTAGATCTACCTCATCAGAGAGAACCACTTTACGACTATCTCTTTTGTTTGAGCGAAGTTCCAATGGTAGCAGGGAAATGAAATGACATAAAAACTACCGGATCAATTTATTATTCATAGCCCAGCTTATCAATTGGTCCGAGTCACTGACATTGGTCTTTTGGAAGATATTCTTCCGGTGCGTTTTTACGGTATGTTCCGAAATAAAAAGACGGCTTGCTATTTCTTTGCTCGTAACTCCTTCCGCAATCAATTCGATAATTTCAATTTCGCGTTCACTTAACCGGAACTCTTTGAATTCCTTAGGAGCGTCAATAAAATCGTTTAACTGATCAAAATAGGTTTTTCCGGAAATCACACGTTCGATTGCGGTTAACAATTCCTTCCCGGTGTTGCTCTTTAAAACACAGCCATCCGCCCCTACTTCAAATAATTCACGAATAAATTGCTTGCGATTGTACATCGTAATAACAATCACCCTGATTCCGGGATATTGAGCTTTGAGCCTCCTGGTGCATTCAATACCATTCATTACCGGCATATTGATATCCAGCAAAACAAGGTCCACCTGGCTATCCGCTACTTTTTCCAGGACTTTTTGTCCGTTATCCACAATCCCGACCACATTCAGGTCATCGGCGGTATTCAGAATGGCTGCAATTCCGCCTGCCACAATGCTGTGGTCATCGGCAATCAGAATGTGGGTTTTACGCTTCTCCATTGAGTGGTATTTCGATAATAAATGTAGCACCTTTATTCAAGGATTCCATGTGAAAACTTCCTTTGTGCTTTTGACAGCGTGTTTGAATACTTTTGAGACCCATTCCGGGGGAAAGCTGGTCCGGATCAAAACCAACACCATTATCTTCGTAAATAACGGTCAGCTCATCCTGTATTCCGGTGACTTCCAAACGAATTTTTGATGCATTGGCATACCGCAAGGTATTGGTAATCAACTCCTGGATCATTTGATACACATCTTTTGCCAATTCCTGCGAAAGGTTACTTTCAAGCGTAATGTAACACTCCATTTCAATTTTTTTCGAATTGTGGATTACCTGGCACAAATGTTCCAAAGCCTTACTTAATCCGTAGTAATTCAGCGTAGAATTTCCCAGGTTGTGTGCAATGGCCCTCATTTCCTGGATAGAAGTATTCATTTCACGTTGCAGGATCACCAATAAGTCTTCCTGTTCGGGAGTAATGTGACTCTTTTCCAATAAATCGAGGTAAATCTGGACGGTAGAGAGCTGTCCGCCCAAACGATCATGGAGGTCCTGGGCAATCCGTTCCCGCTCTTTATCCTGTCCTTCCAGCAAGGCATAAGCTGCGTTCAATTCTTCTGCTTTCAGCAGTTTTTCTATTTCACGCAATTCGTTCCGCCTGTGCCTTATTTTACGCTGATAGAGAAATGTAAACAGGAACAGGCTCACAACTACCAATACCATGGCTGTTGTTCCAATCAATACAATGGTCAAATCACTTTGCATACTTTCTTTCCACAAAAATTCCTAACACAATCAAAATGAATTTAATATAAGTAAAGCCCGAAATAATAATCCAGGAATAGTAAAAATTCTCCGCCGGGATTACTTCATCGGACATCCTGGCAATGAGCAGGTAAGCGAAAAACGCTCCGGAGGCAAAAACAGTCAATCCGCCGCTGATATAAAAATACGGGTAAAAGCCCAGGTATTCCACTTTTTCTTCCTGGTAGAGTTTCCAGATGAAATTGAATCCCAGAACGATACTGAAGAGCGTGTAAAAGGACAAACCGACACTGTTTATTTCTTCTCTCCCGGTTCCGAACAGGTAAAATGAATCCACCAGGTATGCTGCTAACACCACTCCGAAAACCGCATTCCAGGCTTTCTTTAATCCCAAACTTTGGTACAGCAAAAAGACAAAAACCAATTCTACCAATCCGATGATGTGATAGAGGTAATAGTTATTGATCTGATAATCTGCCGTTATTTTTGAAGCAATAGTCAGCGGTGTTAGGCAAAACAGGTAAGCACTCAAGATCTTAAAATACCTGTTTCTCCGGATCGTCACTAAAGACAGAACAGCAACCGGAACGACCAGGTAATCTGACCAATCAGCAAGCAGTATGGTTATTTCTTTGAGGGCCACATGGTAAATGTACAGTTTTCAAGAAGAAAGAAGCCCGTAATCGGACTTCTTATTTCTATTTCTTATCGAAAAATTTAGATCCACATAATTTGGGACAAGGGCGCGTGTATGAATAAATTGGAACATTTTTAGGTAAAAAAGAAACCGTATCGCGAACCTTATGAAGATCATAACCAGATAATAAGGTAGGAACTATTACCAAATCATGTTTTTCTTTAACAGGTTCAGGTTTTCCAGTTGAGCTGGTAAAAACGCGAGTTGTTATTCCCCTATAAAATCGAACTCCGGTGATCGTATCCGTTACACCCGGTTGTTTATTGTAAACCCGAATACTATCCATCATGGCGCGCATGGTTTTCAAACCGATATGAAATGCTTTTACGGAATCCGCAGAATAAAGTCTTTCAAATTCTGCAATTGCTGCTTTAGCATCAGTTAAACTCATTATTGCACCATCATTCGGATCTAATTTTTCCACACAAAGGAAATTGGCTTCTTTATCACTTAGCTGAGCAGATATATTCGAAGATTCCTCATGATCATGATACGATTTATAAAGTAAGATGCTAAGAACAACAACGGTAATAACCAACACACCGATAATGAGATTTTTTGTTTTCATAGTATTTAAATTAAAGGTTTGCGTTAAAAGTAATTATGTTTTTTACAATTCTATTTGTTCCGGACAATTCCTTACACACACTTCTCGTAACTTCTTATAGTAAATTGTAAAGACGACCGTCGCTGTTTTTTTTGTCGGTCTAATGTTCGTCTGAATGTCCACTAATTTTGACCCCGGATAAGTTTGTAATTCCCAGTTAGCAAACAAAATATATTTATTATATGAAGGATAAACTCCTTCGATGATAATAGAATCTGAATTAAATTGGGTAAGAATTTTACCACTTACAGGAACCTTTCTATTCCAGGCTGAAGCAGTTGAAGCTCCATGAATATCATAATGAGTGATGGTCTTTCTTCCATAATTAAATGTGATGCTACTTTGAACTTTATACGGATTTCCATTTTCATCGGATGACATCCATTTGTATTCCTTACCCGGACCATCTTCTACTGAAGGAAATGAAATTGTAAGTGTTTGTTCGTTTTTTAAAGTAATGACTATCTCTCCACTGTTCTCATCGTTAGCGGCTCTATTGAACACGATATTGTAAGGCGTTCCATATCTGACCCGTGAACCATCCTTTATTTCACTTTCACTTTCATTGAAAGTCAAATTCCCACTTCGAATACTACCGATCCTTGTCCAATTATCCCTCGAAAATGGCAAATACAAATTACAGATAACCTTCGATTTATTACTAGAAACCAATACCAACTTCGGCAGATATTGATTGGCATCATTACATCGATTAAAGGCATCATACATATCCTTTGCCGTTCGTTGGTCCACAAAACTTACTTGTACCTGCCGATGCTCGTTTTCATCAAATTTAAAGTTCGTTTGACCCCGATACTTTTCCTTCAGGGATGCAACATTGGCTTTACCGGAATTATAACTTCCGCTGCCATACGAAGGAAGCCATGCGCTAAGACCTGATGAACTTCTTTTGTTGTTATACTTTTCCCTGTCTAATGAGTAAATCTCATCTAAAGTAACAAGCAAAGAGTAATCATCCTGCACCTTAAATGTAGTATATAACGGATTTAAAAGAGCTGTACAATTACTAATCATATTCAATTCTTGCATGCTTTTTTGGTGACTGCCGGACGTACCTTTTTCCAGGTTTGATAAAGTGTCATCCTGAAATAATTCAAAACCAACTTTTTGTATTGATTTTTGGCTATATCCTGTAAATGCGATCAGAACAAGTAATGCCGGAATTAGTTTTGTTTTCATAATAATATCTTTTATTCCCTACTCATTTGGCTTTTCGGTATCGCCCCGTTTTTTTATGGTTTCTGGTCTCCATTTTATTTATCGAAACAAAATTGACCAATCCGAAAGAACGGTTCAATCCCTCTTCGGGGTGATTGATGATGCCCCTAAGAGGTATTTGCAAACCATTTATCCAAAATCTTTGTCAATGGGAGAATCCGAATAAAACAGTAAATGATTTTGTTCAAAATCACCCTGTACGATCCATCAAATCCCTCTCGGGAGGTATTTCATTGTGATCCATGCAGTTCTAATTTTGCTTATATCAAATTCAAGTCTTCAAAGAGAAGTTTGAATCTATTTATTTTACTATTTTGTCCAACGAAAACTAAAACTAAAACTAATTCTTACTTAAACACATTCACTTATGGTACAACAAGTTATGGGTGGACAACTGCGTTGCATGCAATTCCCTCCACTAAGTGCAGTCCCTCCTGAATATCTTCCCGATCCCTGGAAACCTGGAAGTACAAATCAGGAATTCAACAACGGTGTACACCCTGATCTTTCAGGAATACACGGATATTACTCTGCAACTGGAAGAGTAGCTACGACGGGTCCTGAAAAAGAAATTAGATTCGCTACAGGATTTATGATCACATCGCAAATTGCATTGACTGCTGCCCATGTAATTGCTCCGGAACTAACATGGAAAACCAGGATATTATTTCAGCCGGCATTTAACGGAAGACCTTTATTGAACTTCGAAAAACTCACTGTTCGTGCTGCATTTATCCCTGCTGACTATTTCGAAGTAAATGATACCGGAAAAGATTACGCGATTCTTGTTTTGGATAAGGCTGTTCCAACAGATATACTCTACAGGCTTTCAAAATTAAATCCTGGTGCAAATCTTAACATTCCATCATTTGCAATTGGGTATCCCAACTCTCCGCATCAACAGGCTAAAAATGGTAACGTAATTTGGTCAACTCCTTTACAAGTTGGACATTCAATCCAGACAATAAACGGTTTCAGCGGAAGCGCAATAGCAGCTCATCAACCCTCAACCGGCACCGATTTTGTAGTTGGAATTCACAACAATCAAGGAAAAGCATCTATTGTATCTGATGCTATGCTGGCAGAAATAAACTTTGTCAGAAATAACTTAACGAATGCTCATTTAAACCTCTTCTCATGAAAACAATCAATTTATTATTCTTTCTATTGACTTTCATTCCTGCATTTTCGCAATATACGCTTTACTTTGATTCTTCGGGTAAATTGACCGGGGAACCACCTGAAAAGCTTAAAAAAGGGGAATCAGTAGATGCTGTATTAACGCTTTCCGCGCAAGACATGAAAGCCATAGTTAGTGATGCAGCAAAAAGACACCTTTCACTTTACAACAGTCTCGAATTTGCTGATAGTGTTTTTGGAGACGCTAAAACAAACGAGCTGAGAAAAGAGTGTCTGTACAATCTTTATCAAATCCAATTGCATTATCCGGATTACCTGGATGAAACAAGCAAAGTTGAATTTGCACGGATCGGTAACATAACAAGATCTGTAACTACCGATCCAAAAACAACATACTTTCCGGTCTTGAAGACATTACTGAATCCCAAATACATCCTTGAAATGATTCAACTGGATAAAAACGGTAAACAATTGGGCCATTCGTTACAAATACTTACAGGCAAAGACTCAAGTGCCAATATTTTTACCCGATATTCTCTTCCTAATTCTGTCAAAATCCTCAAAGATTTTGATCGTTTTGAGATACAGGTTCGAAAACAAAATAGCAATTGGGAATTCTTTCAGCAAAAGAAGACTGATATCTCTCTATCTGAATTTGACAATAAAACATTAAATACCATACTTAAAAAGAGTGAAATTACTTATTTAGCACTCGACTCTGCCGGGCTTTCTAATGCTACACGAGAAATTAGTCTGAGTTGTGATTCCTTAATGACTGAGTTGTTAATCCGGTTTCCAGGATCATATGTAAAGGCCGATTTTCTAAAATATATTGATTCTATTTTTACACGAAAAAAAGCAGCTGTTTTTAATTGGGCATCCATCTTTACTACAAAAAAAACAACAGAAAAACACAGCTTCGGTGAAATTGACTTTAAAAAACTCGTAGAAGATTACCTACTCGATTATAATAAGGAGTTGGGGAACTTTCATGGAATAATAAAAAAAGTAAACTCTCTTCAAGACGTAGATGAATCAAAAATAAAGGTGTTTTTAGCTATTAATCCAAAGTTTAAGATCTTCGAGGAAAGCTTTCACAAATATTCCAAACGTTGCGATTTTGATGCGCTATACGCCAAAGCAAAAGACCAATATGCCTTGTACCGGGAAAATCCGGATTTCAAATACGATTCTGAATTCTTATTAGAAATTGAACATGCCAACGGGTATCTTCAACAATATGTTTTGCCACAATTAAAAAGAATCAACCAACAAACTGCTGCAAAATCACTTCAGGAAGTCATCATCCAACAACTCTGGCTGACAAATTCAGAATGGATGGAACTAAACATCATTCAACGAGTTCGAAATGGCGGAAACGGCGAACCAGAAAAAAAGGGGCGAACTATTGAATCAGTTACTGCTGAGATTGCAGTGTTGCAGGTACAGATTGATTTCCTGAATGCACT
>CBFGPJ010000137.1:0-7395 GCA_965650615.1 uncultured Fluviicola sp.
TTCAATCCATTGCCCGCTTGTTAAGTCCGGAAGGAAAAGCCTGGCTTATTATTCCTTTTGAAAGCAAGGAAAGCATCATTCAATTGGCAAATGGTACTGATTTATTCCCTAATGATCTGATCACTGTTTTCGGTAAGCCCAATAAGCCTACACGGATCATTCTTTCGCTCAGCAAACAAAACAGCGAAGTACGGTATTCTTCTATCTGCATTCGAACAGAAAACGGAAATTATACAGACGAATACAAAGTATTAACGAAGGAGTTTCACGATCGTACTTTATAATAAAGCCGCTATTTCTTCCTGAATTTCCACTCCCTGGTGCTCGTTATACCAATTCTGTAATCGAATCTTTACTTCTTCAAACGGCGCCTTGCTCTCGTGCATTTCTTTGTAAAACGCCTGACATTCAGCAGGTCTTGGTCCCCAGGTTGCCAAATCTGCTCCTTGGGTATTTTTGATGATCAGTTTTGGAATGGCTTTACCACCATTGGTCAAATAATCGTTGATTCTGAAAGGTTCAGAATCGCGCAATTCATAATCCACATGAATCAAAGGATTCAATTCGGCCATCCTATGAATAAACGGAACAATATGCGATGCATCACCACACCAAGGCTCAGTAATAACGATCCATTCCTGTGCTTCTTTAATCGATCGGATTTTTTCTTTCACCTGTGGCAAGATCTCTCCTTTTTTCAGCCAGCGGTTCATCCGTGACCAATTGAGCTTTGTGTAATTGAAGTAATCTTCGTTATCATAAGGTGTTTGTCGATTAGATGCATTTAAGATTTGTTCGAATTGTTCTAAGTAAGTTTGAAAAGTCATGTCTGTAAATTTGATGTTTCAAAGTTACTTGCAATTCGTGGGATTGGGTTGATAAAAAACGATAAATAAATTTAACGTTTAACAAATAGGATTTCAAGAATAAAAAAAAGCCTTCGTTATATAACGAAATCATTAAAACATGTTATCATGCTATCATGTTTTCAAAAATTAGTTGGCAGAATCCGGCTTCACATCATAAATCAATTCCGAAATATTCTCCTCCTTAAAATAAGTCCGTGCAATCTCCTGTAGCTCCTCGCTTGTCAGCTTATCAATACTCCCATACATCTCCTGGATCGTATCGATCTGGTTAAATAGTAATAACGATTTCCCCAAGCCTTGCATCAGCCCCAAATTAGAATCCAGGGACAAGGCAATATGCCCCTTCAATTGTTCTTTTGCCTGCTGCAATTGTTTCGCTGTCAAGGGAATTTCACGCAGTTTCTTTAATTCTCCGTATATGATCCGGATCGTTTTTGTAAGGTACTTCTGATCTGTTCCAAAGTAAATAGACCAATATCCCAGGTCGGGATAAGGCGAATACTGCGCTTCGATATTATAAGTATATCCATATTTTTCACGAACAGAAAGAATCAGGCGCGAATTCATTGCCGGGCCGCCAAGAACATTGGTAAGCAAGGTCATTCCTCTCCGATGTTCGCTGTTATATCCCGGGGCAATTCCGCCAATAATGGCATGTGCCTGGTAATTCCCCTCTTCTACTCGTTTCTTCACCGGAGCATAGGTATCAAATGTTCTTGGGATTGCTTTTGTCTTACCGGAAGGCATGGAATGAAAATACTTTTCCAAACATTTTACCAATGTATTCAATGGAATATCTCCAACAAATGAGATCACCGCATTTTCTGTAAAAAAGAACTTATCTACGTAATTTTTGAGCGAATCTCTACCGAAAGACAGGACAGACTCGGGTGTTCCCAAAATATTATTTCCCAAAGGGTGATTTGGGAAGATCAGTGCTTCATAATCATCAAAAATCTTATCACTCGGATTGTCCAGGTATGAATTCAATTCGTCCAAAACGATTTCCTTTTCCTTTTGAATTTCCTTTTCCGGAAAGTTGCTGTTGATCGCTATATCAGAAAGCAGTTCAGCCGCTCTGTTCAAGTGTGTCTTAACGAAGGATGCATACAGGCAAATCTCTTCCTTGGTAGTATACGCATTCAGTTCCCCTCCCACAGAATCCAGGCGTGATAAAATATGGAAAGCCTTCCGTTTTTCAGTTCCTTTGAAAATGCTGTGCTCCAGGAAATGAGCCAATCCGACTTCGTGATCTTCTTCAAACCTGGAACCGGCAAGGACCGTAACTCCCAAATGAGCAACCGGTGAACCAGTGTGCAGATAAACCAATCTCAGCCCGTTTGAAAGGGTGTAAATATGCGGTAATAATTCTATCATTCATTAAGGATTCTTGCGGTATAATTCCCAAGAGTTGTCCGGTTTCAAATTAAAAACAATGCGATCATGTAATCGGGATGGTCTTCCCTGCCAAAACTCAACGTTAACGGGTCTAATCAAATAGCCTCCCCAATGCTCCGGTCTTGGAACAAAATCGGGGAACTTCTCCGCATATTCTGCAACCCGTTTTTCGAGTTCCTCTCTTGAACCAAGCAATTCACTTTGGTGGGATGCCCACGCACCTAACTTGCTTCCTCTCGGACGTGATTCAAAATACGCGTCACTCATTTCGGATGGAACCTTTTCAGCAAAACCGGTGATACTGATTTGTCTTTCCAGTTCCGGCCAATACAACAAAGCGTTCACCTGCGGATTTGCTTCGATCGCTTTTCCTTTATCACTGGAGTAATTGGTATAAAACACAATTCCTTCTTCGAGTAATTCCCTCCAATAAACTACCCGTGCCCTTGGAAATCCATTCAGCCCCAAGGTTGAAAGGGTCATGGCATTGGGTTCTGTTGCAGGTTTTTCAATTGCTTCTCTCAGCCAACGTGCCAAAAGCGCAAAAGGTTCATCACCAAAATGATCTTCCAGTTTCCCTTTATCAAATTGGTGATGATCGTTTCGAATTACATCGAGGAAATTGTCCATTTCTTATTCTTCTTCTCCGAATTGGTCATCGATCACCGAATCTTCATCATCTTCAAACTCATCCACATCCGATCCCGGTGCAGAAAACACAGTTTTAGTACCCATTGCATGTTCAGCAACTTCTGCCTTCACTTGTTTTTCGAAATCCACTGCCACGCGATCTTCACCTTCATCTCCAAAAGGGAATACATCCACGATCGGGGAAATTGTAATGGAAGGAATCACATAATCAATCATCATCCCACCCAGGCTCTCTTTTAAACGCTCGTAAGCATCTTTTACAGAATGCGCAGTTACGATGAAGTTTTGAGATACTTTTTTCGCTTTCGCTCCTTCTTCACCACCGTCACCTCCGGCTTCGTAAGTGATTTTGCATTTGTACCAAACATCTGCATCCTCATAATGGAAGATATCGTGGAAATCTGTACGGGAAATTCCTGTAACAACGAACTCTCCGCGAATCAAACTTCCTAATTCTTCGTAAATGCGTGCTTCCGCATCCGTGAAAGTCATTGCCGCAACCAAATACGGCTCTGAAACGCGTTTGAAAGTACCATCTTCCAATTGCTTTGTATATTTAACCTTAACGGTAAACCAACTGTTCATTCAATCAAAATTTTAGAGAAACAAAAATACGACTAATTCAAAATTTAAAGTGCAAAATTCAAAAGTTATAACGTTAAAAAAAGGAATTGTGGCTTCGACTCCGCTCAACCACCTTTTCAATTGATCTTTGCTACAAAATTATTAGGTCACTGAGCGCAGTCGAAGTGACCTTAATCCCGGTAAATCTGTCCGTTATACAAAATAATCACAGCCCGGTTCTTCAATTGCACCATGACACCATGGCCATTGATAATAAATTCCGTATCATTGATCGAGGTGACTTCTTTGTAAACTCCTCCTATAGAAGCTCCTACTCCACCCATGAGTGTTCTGAAAGCAACGACATCATTTTTCATCTGCCATTCTTTCACCACAAAATTTGCCAGGTTTTTCTTTTCTCCTTTGTAAAATTGGTACGTTGTATTTGCATCTCCCCAAACAACCAGGTCGTCTTTCGCATCCCAAAACTGGGCAAAGGAACTCAGGGTTTCGTATTTTCCTCTTCCATAATATTTCAGATTCCCCTGCAAATCTTCATATGCAACAAAGCCTCTTCCGGCCTTAACTTTCGGTGATCTGAATTCTTCTACATCGAAAAATTCCCCATCCTGGAAAACAGCAAATGTGCGGGTTTGGGGATCATTAAATCCAAGAATATCCGTTCCGGCAAAAAATTCAAAATCTGTCCCGTTGTAGGTTCCGATATCATAAATCTGCCCCTTATAGAAAACCTTGTAAATATCTCCGTTATCCTTAAACACGACCAGGTTATCTCCCTGAACAACGGGAACCGGAAGCCCTGTCGTACTTTGAACCAATGTTGAAATTTTACCCTGGTAAACCACATTCAGTGCATTGTAACGCGTATCCTGGAATGTGATCAGTGAATCGGTAACCCAATAATCTGCACCGAAGGACGTCAGGTTATGCGGTTTTCCGTTTTCATAATAATAAAGCAACTGGCCGATATTCCATGCCGCCATGTGGTCCGAGATCTTGAATGTTGCGGGTTGATTGGTCATTACCCTGGAAAAGGTTCCGTCATAGATCTTAAAATCACGCTGATTGTTGTAATACGCAATCACTTCATCGCCATAAGCAATCCCGGTTACAGCCTGATGGTCAATCTGGTTAAAATATCCGTCTTTGAACGAGTGAAAAAAATTGTTGTAGTCCATGTAGGCAAAAACTGTCTGTTTTTGAGCAAAAAGACTGCTTGAGAAAAGCAAAAAACCAATAGTCCATAATTTCATAGTCCCGAATTTAGCAAAAACCATGCTAACTAATTACGAATTACGAATGTCAAATTACGAATTAACCTGCATTCGGGATTAGGAATTCGGAATTCGTAATTAACAAAAGCCGTTCGTCCAGTTTTCTGTCCGAAATTCACCTAAATGGTTGTAAAGCAATTTTTGTTGTTATTTTCGTGGCAAACAAGTCGAAAAATTCAACATGAAAAAAAGTCTTTTTACTGCATTGTTGCTTTCTTCTTCGATTACCGGCTTTTCACAGGAAAAAGTAAAGTACATCGAATATGATCTGGCAAATGGAATGCATGTTATTTTACATGAAGAACACGCTACTCCGATTGTAGCCGTTTCAGTAATGTACCACGTAGGTTCTAAAAACGAAAATCCTTCAAGAACAGGATTCGCACACTTTTTTGAACATTTATTATTTGAAGGTTCCACAAATATCAAACGAGGAGAATACTCCGAATTAGTTGAGAAAAACGGTGGGGCATTGAATGCGAATACCAGCCAGGACAGAACGTATTACTACGAAATCCTTCCTTCCAACCAGTTGGAATTGGGATTGTGGCTGGAAAGTGAGCGTTTATTGCACGCAAAAGTCGATCAAACGGGTGTGGAAACACAACGTGAGGTTGTAAAGGAAGAAAAAAGACAGCGTGTAGACAATCAGCCTTACGCTACGTTTATGGAGAACTTGTTCAAAATGGCTTACAAGAACCATCCTTACCGTTGGGTCCCAATTGGAAGTATGGAAGATTTGAATGCTGCACAGGAAATCGATTATATTAATTTCTACCACACATTCTACGTTCCTTCAAATGCAATTCTTTCTATTGCAGGAGATATCAATATCGAACAAACAAAAAAGTGGATTGATAAGTATTTTGCTTCCGTTCCGAAAGGACAAGCAATCAACCTGTTCCGCGATTTCGAAAACCTGGGAGAAGGTGAATTCAAAACGAAATACGGTGTAGAGAAAATGGCCTTTGATGCGAAAAACTTCAATAACCCGACAGATGCGAAAGCAAAAGAATTGTTGAAGAAATACGCTGCAATGCCATGCGACATTCCAAAGCCAAATCCTGCATTTGAAGCGATTTCCGGTGTTCAAAGAGAAACTGTTTACGATAACATCCAGTTGCCTGCCGTATTTATGGGATACAAGTTCCCGAAAGAAACGGATAAGGATTTCGCTGCGATCGAAATGTTAAACGCTGTTTTATCCGGAAGTAATTCTTCCCGTATGAATAAAGACATCGTTGAGAAAAAACAACAGGCTGTTGCTGCTTTCTCTTTCGCATTCAACATGGAAGATCCGGGGTTAGGGATCGTTGCTGCTATTGCTGCGAATGGAACAAAGGTGGAAGATTTGGAAAAATCATTGGATGAAGAGATCAAATCGATCCAGGATAACTTAATTTCTGAAGAGGAGTTCCAGGCCGTTCGCAATCAATTTGAAAACCAAATTGTAAGTTCCAACTCAACAGTAGCAGGAATTGCTGAGAACCTGGCTCAAAACAAAATGTATTTCGGAAGTACAGAGCTGATCAACAAGCAAATGGAAATCTACATGAGCATTACACGTGAAGATATTCAGCGTGTTGCTAAGAAGTACCTGACTCAGGACAACCGAATCATTTTACATTATTTACCAAAGGCAAACTAACAGAATAATCATGAAAAAGTTAATTACACTTGTTGCCCTAACGGCATTTACAGGGGTTTACGGACAGCAAATTGATCGTTCTGTAAGACCTGCTGCAGCTGCGGCACCAACTATTAATATCAAAAACTCGGAGGTTTTCAAATTAAGTAACGGGATCACCGTTATCCTTTCCGAAAATCACAAACTACCACGCGTTTCTTTCTCGCTTACAATGGGTGCTTCACCGATGATCGAAGGTTCAAAAGCAGGAACAAACAACATGATGGGACAATTATTGACTTCCGGAACTGCAAAGCGTTCAAAAGACGTATTGGACAAGGAAGTAGATAATATGGGAGCAGATCTGAGCGCCGATGGTCATTCTGTTTACTTCTCCTGTTTGACAAAACACATGGAAACAGGATTGGACATCATGCAGGATGTAACCATGAATGCTGCTTTCCCGCAGAGTGAATTTGATCGTATCAAGAAGCAAAACGAATCCGGATTGTTGTCTGCGAAGTCAGATCCGAACACGATGGCTACCAATGCAGAATCAAAGATCGATTTCCCGAACCACCCGCTTGGTGAAGTAATGGATGAAACTACTTTGGCTGCAATCACCTTGGACGATGTGAAAAACAACTACAAGCAAATCTTTACTCCAAACGGAGCATACCTTGTAATTGTAGGAGATATCACGAAGGATAATGCAATGAAAATGGCTGAGAAGTATTTCGGAGCATGGAAAGGCGGACAAGCTTACAAAGAAGATTTCGGAACAGGATTGAAAGCAAAAGGAAACCGTGTAATCTTTGTGAACAAACCGGGAGCTGTACAATCGGTAATCTCCATCACTTTCCCGATCGAAATGAAACCGGGAGCTCCTGATCAAATTGCTTTGAATGTAATGAACAGCATTTTGGGTGGTGGCTCTTTCGGAGCACGCATCATGCAAAATTTACGTGAAGACAAAGCATACACTTATGGC
>CBFGPJ010000138.1:0-7389 GCA_965650615.1 uncultured Fluviicola sp.
TAGCAGTTTGAAGTCATTTTCAACTATCTCTCGAATCGCTTTAGCTGAAAGGCTTCAAATGTCCATTCCGGTGTATAGATCTTCATGTGCTCCTCCAGGTTATACCAGGGAGATGTTGTTGCGTTCATTGGATTCTGTAAAACCTGGATCTCCTGCGCCGGCATATAACTTTGAGCCAAAAGCACCATTTTTTCGCCGTCCTGGTTCTCCGCCAAGTCCACCACGATAACCGCATGTCCGGGAGCCCCACCGCGAATCAATACGTCTCCGATTTCCACGTCTTTCAGTTCAACAGAACGCAATTCTTTTTCCAGGGAAAGTGTACTGGCATAATTGAAAACCGTTTCCATATACTTCAAAAAAGAGGAATAACTGTTATCCGCCGAAGCCGATTTCTGCCAAAAGACCGAATTGCCATTCAGCGCCACACGATTCCCTTCACGCCATTTGGAATATGCGCAATTAAAGCCACTCACAAAACGGAAATGAATATCCGAAAACCGTTTATTGTGGAACAGATATTCTCCCCGCAAACGCATAACCGCATCGGCGCACTGCTGCAGATCACGCTTACCGACAGACATATTGATAACCGCCACATGTGCACTTTGGTTTCCCTTTAACTCACCATTGTATAAATGAACGGCCGAACCGTGCTTTTTAAGCGGAAGATTCCTCAAATAAAATTCGAAACTACTACTATCCTGTGCTTTTCGCTCATAACCTTCGGGAGGAAGAAAACGCGTTGCAATCGTTGTACCGGAAGTATCTGTCAATTGTACGGCAGAGTTGACTCCTTCAATTGTTTTCGGTGGTTTGAGATCACAGGAAACGCTTATCAATAAAGTGATTAAAAGTGCAGCAAGAAAGAATCTATTCATGGGTTTGATGGTTTCAAGTTTGATCCAAGATAAGGAATCTCCCTTAACTCAAACTACTTTCACAAAAAAAACCGACTCATTACTGAATCGGTTTCATTTGGTTCATTCTATTTATTTTCCTTTCGGAACGTGTGTATCTGTGAATTTCTCAGCAGCTGAATTCCAGCCATCAATCAATGCTGAACGTTTTTTGTTTAAGTTCTGATTGGTTGCGTTAAACGTATTTACACTTGCATTCATATCGTTTACGGCTTTGTTGTATTCATTTACATCTGCCTGTGTTCTTTTCTTTTCAGGAATTTCGTCAAACGCTTTCTTCACTTTGTTGAAGTTTTCCGTTTTCATGAAATAGTCAGACATTTTAGGAATTTCATTCTTTCCTTCTTCAATGTAGAAATTCAACAATTTTTTGGTCGCTTCAATCATGCTTCTATCATTTTTATACGGCTTTACAGCTTCCAATTTTTTCAATCCTTCTTCTGCAGCAGAAACCAGGGCATTTCTGTTTTGCTCAATGGCGTTGATATCTTGTCTTGTAATTGCATCTGTCAGGTATACCTCCTGTTTGAAACTTTTAAAGAAAATCAAATAGATCTCATTGTATGTATCGTAGACTTCACCTGCAATCGACATTTTTTTGTCCAGAGCATCTTCCGATGAGATCAGGTTGATATTATTCGCCGCCGCAAATGCTTTTTGCTCTCTGCTGATCATTTCGGAAGCAGCAACCAATTTATCATTTGCACGCTCTCTTGCCAGCATATATGCCTCCATTGCATCGTAGGACTCTTCCGAAACGGCTTCCATATCGACGATCTTTGCATAATCTTCCTTCAAAACCAGGTTTGAAATTCTAAAATACTCGATCACCGAGTCACGAAACTGAGTTGAACCGTTAAATCCACTAGCTGTTTTTGCCTTACTCAAAGCAGCATTCGATGTCTGGATCAATTCTCCTCTTCTTTTTTCCACTTTACGGGCACTTTTACCATGTGAAACGGAACTGGTGTAATCCCACATATCCTGTTGGATCTTACCATATTCAGCAGTAAATACATTCATATACTCTACTGCGGTTTGTGCATAGGTGTTCGCCGTTCCAAAAAAGGCGACCATTAAGGTGATCTTTAGTAATCGATTTTTCATTTTGTGTTTTTTATTACTTGATTAATTGTACCCATTCATTCATGATTCCAAGCGCCTCAAACAATTCAATATCCAGTTTTAAGCGCACTGCAAAATCTTCGAAATATTTTTTGAGAATGGGATTTTTGTCATAAACTATCTGATCAAAGGAATTGGATTTTACCAGGTAATTCCAATTCGCGTCGCTCTTTAATGCTTTAAATCGGTCTTTTGTTACATCTTCTTTCTGTACTTCCTTCCAATAGCTTGTAATATCTAAGATCACAACCTGGTTTTCATTAAAATTCTTCCCAAGTGAATCCAGCATTTGGTAATAAGTTGCATAAATTCCTTCTTTTCGCTGCTTTTCAGAAAAAGCCTTTAATGTTTCGATCGGTAAGTCCGTTGCAGATGATGTGTATACCATCTTCTTATCAATTACTCCCGGAATTAAGGCATTTTTATAATTGCGTTCCCGCTCTTCAATGGAATCAAAAGAACTCATTCCCAATTCAATATCAGGCATCACACCGACTCCCTGATTGGACTTTCCATTTACGCGGTACAAAAATCCGCCGGTAATATTCGCATATCCGTAATCCGGGTTTTCCTGGAGCATGGAAAAATCTCCGATCAAAGGATCCAAAGGATAAACCATTTGACTGGTCGCTTTCCCGAAACTTGGAACTCCCACAATAATTGCTTTCTTGTAATCCTGTAATACGGCAGCAACGATCTCCGATGCCGAAGCACTTCCTGCGTCAATCAGCACCATCAACGGTCCGTCGTAAATAAATCCACGGTTGATATCTTTCATCACCTGAACTGCTCCTGTATTGTCCGTGGTCGCTAAAATTGGTCCATAATCAATAAAAATACCGGAAAGAGCAACGGCTTCATACAACGATCCTCCTCCATTCCCACGTAAATCAAGTACCAATCCTTCGATCCCGTCTTTCTTCAATTTCAAAATACACTTCGCCATGTCATTTGCACAACCCAGTTCAGTTCCATCCGCGGAATGTGAAGTGTAAAAATCCGGTAAACTGATGTAACCGATATTTTTAGTACCGCTTATCAAGGCGTTTTTGATATTGTCATTATCATTATAAACGACTGTCTTTTCCAGGTCGACCTGAACTTCCATTCCTTCCTTATCCAGCACTAACAGGGAGATTTCCCTTCCCTGAAAATTCTTAAAAGCTTCCGACAGCTCTTTTAATCCGCTAACCCCGTTTTTGATTTCCAGCCAGTTGGAACTTTTCCAACCAAATTTGATCCGCAGGATCTGATCACCCGAAAAAAGTTCATTACTTAACCAGGCAGAACTTCCAGGTAAAATATCTGTTAAGATCACCTTGTTTTGTTCGTCCAACCCGTAGCTGATACCGAACTTTTCCTTTTGAGTTGAAAGCTCTTCGATAAATCCTTCTTTTTGACTTGGGCTGAAATACAAACTATGCGGATCAAAGCTCATAGCAATGGCATTCAAATACATTTCCTGTATCATTTTTTTGCTTGCCAGAAGTTCAAAATAATTAGAATAACGCATTTCGATCTTTGCCCGTGCCCTTTTTTCAAATGAAGTCAGCGAATCTTTCAATAAGATTTTCGAATCTTTCGGATGCATGGAAACTATTTCAGAGAATATCATCAGACACAGATTATTCTCCCAAAAAGTCTTATAGTTTGCCGGTGTCAGGTTATCCTGCATCTCCGGATCATATTTTTTTGTACTGTTCAATAAAACAGGTTTACCTAAATATGCTTTCTGAATTGCCTGAATTTCCTTTGACCTTTCCGAAAAAATCCGGGTGAATTCTGAGAAATAACGGGAATTCCCTGTCTCAATATCTTCATTCAACTTTGCACTCAAGCCTTTCAGATACGTGAGATCTTCTGTTTTGAAAATTTCCCTTTTCGCATCCATAAAGGAATAGAAATAATCATGCACCTGGTTCCCGAATTGAGCATCTATTGTTCGCGGCTTTACATGTTTACCCTGGATTTTTTTGACCAATAAACGAGCATTGACAGATAACGAATCTGGTTCCCCGGCAACTAACTGAAATGCAAATAACAGGCTTAGTAAGGTGGTTGTAAATAAAGATCTTAACCGCAAAATGAGTATTTTTCAGCAACAAAAGTACTACGAATTTTGAAATGAAAAAGCACCCGCAGGTGCTTTCCTTATTTTATTGGATTTTGCCGGAACAAATTATAATTGAACGAACGCTTCCCGCATGAAGCAATTTGAATTGCTTTGCCCGGTCTTTCTGCCGCGGCGGACTATAGCTCCTTCTCCTTCGGCTTTCCCATCCGTCATTTGACGGATGGAGCCTCAGTCTTCGCCAGCTAAAGCTGGCTCTTCTTCTCGATCCGTTTCTTCATTTCTTCCAGATCGGACATAAACGAGCCGGTTTGCGCCAAAAGCATTGCTTCTTTAATTGCCTTCTGCGCTTTTTTGAATTTCAATTGTTTTTCAAAAAACAGGGCTTCATAATAGAACAACAGGCCTCTGTCGATTCCTTTGCGTTTTCGTGCAAAAGCCAGTAATTTGACCATTTCTTCGAACTCTTCCTGGATTAACAGACAATCCAAAAAGTAAGGATAAGTCTCAAGGTAATCAACACTTGCCGCGAGTGCTTCCCTGAAATAGCTGTTTGCAAGTGAGTAATCCTTGAAAATTTCCAAATGTACCCGTCCCATCAAACACAAGGCAATCGGGTTGTTTTCTTCGTATGCCATTGCATAATTCAAGGATTCCAAAGCTTCTTCCAGGTTGTACGGATAATAATCCAGTGCTTTTACCAGGTAAATATTTGCTGTCATTGGTTCAATTCTTTGTGTAGTTCTTGTTTCAATTTGTTTCGTTGTTTCTTAAAGGTCTTCTCTGCCTTTTTCGGCTTAAAGTCCATTCCGGTAAAGGTTCTTACCGGGTTTCCACGTTCCAGTTCATGATGCTGCGACCAGGTTTGGTTCACTACCTCCAACAGCTTTTCATTTTGGACTTTTTCCAGTTTTTCACGGATCCGCTCACGTGCAATTTTCTTGTTTTGAAGTTGCGAACGGCTTTCCTGTACGAAAACCATGATGCCTGTTGGCTGATGAATTGCCCGAACCGCAGAACTGACTTTGTTAACATGCTGTCCGCCAGAGCCACTGCTTCGAACGGATTGATACACGATCTCGTTTTCATTCCAGTCAATAGTTTTTGCAGGATCCACTTCAAAAATCCCCACAAACCAGTTCTTTCTCCCATGATTGGGACGATACGGACTTTTTTGAATCCATTGTATCGTCCCCAACCACGATTGAATTGCTTCACGAACTGCATTTCCACTTACCCGAACGGTTGCGGATAAAATGGTCCCGCTTTCTGCTCCTGTAACACGGTCCACCGTTTCGGCCTGCAAGCCTTTTTGTCTCAAATCTGCAAGCAAAACACCCAGGATTTTCCCGGCCGCCAATTGACACTCCAAAGGTCCTTTTGCGGTTGTGATATGTACTAATTTTGTTTCCATACTTTCGTTTATTGATCCATTCTCACAATCTTCGGAGAAAATGTCCCGATCGTTTCTACCAATTCCTGCTGATTTCCCATGACGTGATGGATGTTTTTGTATGCCATCGGACATTCATCCACTGCTCCACCAATCAAACTTACATCTGAATTCGCAAGCGTTTTCATCATCTCACTTTTCGTAAACCGGCTCTTGCATTCGGAACGTGAAAACACACGTCCGGCTCCATGCGAAGCTGAGTTTAAACTGGAAGCATTTCCCAATCCACGAACAATGAATCCAGGAGCAGTCATACTTCCGGGAATAATTCCCAATGCACCCAAACCCGCAGGAGTTGCGCCTTTCCGATGCACAATACATTCTTTGCCACTTGTCTGCCGATCAGGCAGGTTTACTGTTTCTTTCCATGCAAAATTGTGATGGTTCTCTATCGTCATCAACATGCGGAGCCCCAACTTTTTGGTCAATCGTGCGTGAATATCATCGTGACAAGCTTTGGCATATTCACCGGCAAGATTCATGGCGTTCCAATACTCTTGTCCGTCGTGCGTATCCAGGTTCAGCCAGGCCAAATGCTGTACTTGTCTCGGCAAAGGACACTGCTTCACAGCCAATTGCGTGTATTGCTTTGCAATGGCAGCGCCTAAACCGCGGGATCCGCTGTGACTCAGCAAAGCAAAATATTCTCCCGGAGGAATTCCGGCATCCGAAGCAGTAATGGTTACAGTTCCGAATTCCACAAAATGATTTCCGCCTCCGGAAGTTCCCAATTGCTGGTAAGCTTTCCCCTGAAGCTTTCTCAGGAGTGGAATTTCCCGGAACAAGGTGCTTTCCATGATCGGATGATCGTGTTTGATCTTGTGCTGTTCGTACATTCCAAACTTGGTGTGCTCCGAAAGCAAATTCTGCAATTGATGCGTTTTCCCGTTGAAAAACGACGCCGGTGCATCGAAAATGCTCAGTGACATCCGGCAACCGATATCTACTCCAACTCCGTAAGGAATCACTGCATTATCTGTTGCCAAAACGCCTCCGATCGGTAAGCCGTAACCGTAATGCGCATCAGGCATGAGTGCTCCCTGTACCGAGACAGGAAGTTTCAAAGCCTGGTAAAACTGATGTTTGGTCTTGTCATCAATTTCATTCTCGCCGTAAATCAAAAACGGTGAACGTTCGATCTTCAATTCGTTGAATTTCACCTCAACCGGTGCAACCAATCCTTCTGCAACCTTCCCCCAAACTCCATCTCCGATGTATTCATCCGGAGCGTACAATAATTCGGAAAGTTCTTTCAGAACGCGGTCTTTTGTTTCTCTTTTCTTATATCTGCTGATCAGCCCTAAGGCGATGTTTACAGAGTTGTCGTTGGGGAAGCCGATCTTTAATAAGTCTTTCCCCTTAATTTTATTTCCCATAAATTTTTCTTAGATGGCAGAAGTAAAATCTCAATCTCGGCGTTATTCCAAAATTTTCCGTTGGTCATTTACCTCAGTAAACTCCCAAGCAAAAAATTTCAGAAAGCCTTGATCTTGAAATTTTCTTTCTGCCTTGATTTTTTCGTGACTCTTTCTGAGTCTAAGAAGAGATTTCGGGGTTTCGACTACGCTCAACCACCGAAAATGGGAAACGTATAGAACAAAAAAATCCGAAACCTCTAAGTGCTTCGGATTTTCATATACAGATGATTTTTAAATCGCTATTGAAAAACCCAAAGCCCGAGCACACCAGCATCCTTGCCGGTTGGAGCTCCTAATGTCATACTGAAATTGATCATTGCTTCGGTTTTTAAAATTGTTATTACTTGTTTTGTCTCTGCATCATTGAGAGACGAGTGCAAATGTAACGCAAAAAAAATGACA
>CBFGPJ010000139.1:0-7379 GCA_965650615.1 uncultured Fluviicola sp.
AAGCGGTAAGCCGGCTGATTGGAAGTATTGAGGTAGAACTCGTAATCAAATGAAACCTTAGGCTGGTATAGCAGAGTTCCAGGAACGTTTTGATAAGGATCTGTTTTCTTTTGAAGCAGGAAAGCTTCCGTTCCCAGTATCTGTAAACTCGGATCTCCGAACAGGCATTGTTTTTCCGTACCATCCAGGTAAATGATCCTGTTTTCCCAAACCAGTGAAACAATCATGTGGTTCGCCATTGCAATGGAAGGGAAATCGTAAATATCTTTTTTGACAGATGTTTTTGAAACGGTCAGGTAAGATTCAAACCCGAAAGCCTGAAATAGTTGATGCAAAAGCATCGCCATGTCCTTACAGTCACCGTATTTGTTCAGAATGGTTTGATTGGCTTGCCGTGGAACTAATGCATTTAATCCATTTTCAATATCCAGGTAAACGATGTTTTCCTGCACGTATTCATAGCAGGCTTGAGCCAGTTCCAGGGATTTTCCTTTTTTGGCCAGGTTACGGATGTTCTCGGGAAGGTATTCCAGGTTTACGCTTCCATGATCTTTAATTTTCTGTGCAAACCATTCGTTGAAATAAGTATTGGGTTCCATTCCTTTCGGATGTACCAAAAAGTACATGCGTTCTTCATCCGGCAGAAAATCCTGGGAGGAGATCACGAAATGCCCGGACTTTTTTTCCGGACGATGCCTGAAAGAAGCTTCCATGTTTTCAGGAAGTGTCATTTCGTAAAAGAAATCGTCAGCATCATTGATCCCGTCTTTGAAAATATCTGTCAAAAAGATAAGCTCACTTGCGGTGGTCTGGTACTCAAATTTGAACAGGCAGTTTGCCGGAATAGCAAAACTGTATGTACGGATACCATTGAAAACAGAACTCCAATTGATGGTAGAAACAGTCAGGTTCGACTCAAACCTGATCTTTTGGCTTTTGCCGTTGATGGTAAAAGTTCCCTGCTTTGAGACCAGGTTTTCTGTTTCACTGACAGAAAAATAAAAGGTTTGGTCAGTGCTTGTTTCGTTGGAGCCTTCAAAATAGTTCGTGGTTTGATAAGTACCGCCGGCATTCACCAAAACAATCGTCTTTTCTAACGAGAATTTCAGTCCCTCTGCTCCGTAAACTAAACCATCGGTAAAAAAAGAAGCCAACAGGATTAGGAAAAAGGTGGTGTTTTTGAACATGGCAGTTTAGTGATTGATTGTTATCTGTTTGATCTAATGTAATTTCGCTTGTACTAAATTAATAAACTCTTTTCTCGTTGAGTCATTGCTCAAAAATAATCCTGTAAATGCACTGGAGGTAGTTACCGAATTCTGTTTTTGCACCCCACGCATCTGCATACACATGTGCTGGCATTCCAAAACAACCGCAACTCCTTTCGGTTTCAATGTTTCCTGGATACAATCACGGATTTCGATGGTCAAACGTTCCTGAACCTGCAGTCTGCGGCTGAAAGCATCAACTACCCGTGGAATTTTACTCAACCCGACAATGGTCCCGTTCGGAATATAGGCAATATGTGCCTTCCCGAAGAAAGGTAACATGTGGTGTTCGCACATCGAATAGACTTCAATGTCTTTCACGATCACCATTTCCGAATATTCTTCCTGGAATAAGGCGCTTTTTAAAATGTTTTCAGGTTTGATGTCGTAACCTTGAGTCAGGAACTGCAATGCTTTTGCAACGCGTTCCGGAGTTTTAATGAGCCCTTCGCGTTCCGGATCTTCACCAATTTGAGAAAGAATGGATTTGTAAATCGAGGAAATGTTTTCTGTGGTATCGTCGTTGTAATGAAATTTGCTCATGTTTGAATTGAAAATGGGCTTCGACTCCGCTCACCCTCCTTTTCAATATGAGGCTTGAGGACACTGAGCGGAGTCGAAGTGTCAATTATTAATATGGTTCTTTTCCGCCAAAGTATTCTACGTAATTGTTTTCTGTTTCTACCAGCTTGATTTTGCACAATTGGCCACCCGCCTGGCGAATAGGATTATCAATGATCTTCCATATTTCGATCGCCATGTTTTCCGTAGAAGCCAGCTTTCCTTTCAGGAATGGCACGTCCAAATTAAGGTTTTTATGGTCCAGTTGTTCGATTACCAAGTCTTTGATAATTATACTAAGGTCTTTTAAATTGATCACAAATCCTGTTTCGGGATTCGGTTCTCCTTTTACGGTTACAAATAATTCGAAGTTATGCCCATGCCAGTTCTTGTTACTGCACTTACCGAAAACCTCTTCATTTTTTTCATCAGACCATTCTTCACGCCATAATTTGTGCGCTGCATTGAAATGTTCTCTTCGTGTTATGTATACTGTTTCCAAGTCTTGAAAAATTGGATGCAAAGGTAAGAAAAATGATTGTGGGGGAGTTTAATTTTCGAAAATGTAATGATTGGAAAAATGATTAGAAAACTTCAAATTTTAGGCGGTAAATTCGATTGTCTACAGTTGATGCATCTATGAAGTACAATCCCGGGGTACTTATAATTTTAATATTCAGATTCTGCTCATCGAATGTATGAGGTATTTTTACTCCTTGCAAACTGAAAACTTCAATTTTTTGAATAGTTGAATTCGTGGTAGACTTGAGTGTGAAACTTCCATTATTTGGATTTGGAAATAAATTTATTGAAGCAGTTTGTGAAATGATGTTTTCGCTGGTTCCGGCAGGAATATCCACCCATGTGTTGTGTAAACGAACAATGCGATTCACCAGTGTATTCTTATAAGAATAAAAATCACCAACCGTGAGGATTTTTTTATCGGATTGAATAATTCCGTTATAAACAGCTTTATTGAATCCGGCGGCTGGGTTGAAGCTTCCATCTAAATCTCCGTTGTTATGAATCCGGGCAATGCGTTTACGTGTAATGTTTTTATAGGAGGTGAAATCCCCAAGCAAAATAATCTTACCATCTTCCTGATAGAGGATTTTGTGAAGTTGACCATTTAAGCCGTTTCCTGTTTGGAGAGAAGGATCGAAGCTACCATCGTGGTTAATTCGATAGAATGAGTAGGCTCCGGTTGAATTTTCAGTTGCATAATTACCGATACATAAATACTTCCCATCTGGCTGCATGGTGAAGCTGGAGACACTGTCCATGGCATGACCGCCCAGTTGAAATGATTCGTCTTTTGTACCATTCGTAAAGATCCGAACCAAACCTGAATAACTGTACCCGGCAAGCATTAATTTACTGCTATCTTTTAGTGGTTGTATGTCATAATACCCGACTGTAAGTAGAACGGAATTATCCAGATGAAAACTAGTGTCTATTTCTCCATTCATTTTTAACCTGGCTATATTGTAGTACCTTACACTGTCTCCGTTTAATTCATTAATATAAAAGATTCCACCTACGAATATAGTATCAGAATAAGTTGCAACCGTGTAAAGTGTAATCGGCACATTGAAATTAGGATTGAAGGTTGGATCTATCTGACCATTCTGATCCAGTCTTACAACTTTATTGACGGTTGTTCCGTTGTATTTCGTAAAATCTCCAACTATAATGATTTTATTGTCAGATTGAAAGGCGATATCGTTAACAGTGTTGTTAAAACCTGATCCAATATTAAAACTCGTATCTAATGATCCGTCATGATTGATCCGTGCTAGTCGATTTACCGGTTTTCCATTATAATAAGAAAAATCACCTCCAATGAAGTATTGATTTTCAAATGGTTCAATTGCAAAGATAGAGTTACTTGCACCAATCCCTTGATCATAGGAATAATCAATTTCACCGTCTGTACGGATCATCTCATAATTGATGGCATCCATATTATTTATTTTAGTGAAGTTTCCATAAATAAAAAGTAACGAATCATCGACAGGGATGAATTTGGTAATGGTATAATCACAAGAATGATTTTGATTGAATGAATTGTCAGGGACACCATCAACAGACAGTTTTAAGAAGCCGTGAGTATCCACATTGTTATATTTTTTTGCACCACTAATAAAAATGGAGCCGTCATCTAATGAATGACTTGCAGTAATAGCTCCACCAGGAGAAACGATTCCTGTCTGAAATGACGCATCAACAAATCCGTTACTTAAATACCTTTTAAAAGTTGTGATGTTTGTATATAAGTCTTGTAAAGCGATAAGTATTTTACCGTTGCTTAGAACTTCCATGGATGTTACAGACTCTTCATAAATTGTATTCAGGTTGAAACTATTATCTAAACTTCCGTCCGGGTTCAGTCGGATAACATGATTGACAGGTTGAAAGTTATACTCAGTAAAAGCCCCTGCAACCAGAATCTTGCCATCACTAAGCACCTTGACATGAGAAACAAATTGATTAAACCCATTACCTGAATGAAAACTGGTATCAATAACACCATTATAGTTTATTTTGACAATATTTCCCAGAAAATCGGAGGTGTCGTATGCATAAAAGCTTCCTCCAAACAGTATGCTATTATCCGGGAAATAATCAGAACAGGTAGCGTATCCACCAAAACCGTTACCAGATTGGAAAGTAGGGTCGATTTCCCCATTTATATCGTATCTGAGAAGAGAACCTGCAGAAATACCGCCTTGAGCAATAAGTGTGTCATTCGGTAATAAAATGCCATGGACTATGGCGAATGAAAAAGTGTAAGGATTAAAATAAGAAGTATCAATTAATCCATCCGCATTCAAACGTACAAAATGTCTGGAGGTCATTCCGTTTACCATATCAAAATTCCCGCTCAGGATAATTTTGTTGTCTGATCGTTTAAATGCTCCAATGAGCCCGCTCGACAAGTTAGTAGTTGCGTACGTCCCATTACCGTTTTCTCTATTAATACCATTAAAATTGAATGTGGAATCAATGCTGCCAATTTGCTGTGAATAACAAAATGTGCTAAGAAAACTGATGGATGTTACTAGAATGAAATGGTGAATGTTGCTTTTCACTTGATTTAGATTTTTTGTAAAGATAGGTGATTTACATAAAACAGGAGTGTCGTTTTACTTTTGTAAATTTGTCACCAAAGATTTTAAGTATGATAGTCATTACTGGAGCTGCCGGGTTTATTGGAAGTTGTATCGCAGGGACCCTGAACAGCAAGGGAATTAATAATTTGGTATTGGTGGATGATTTCTCCAAGACTGAGAAAGCTGCCAATTTGGAAGGGAAACTCTTTGTTGCTATGGTTCAGCGCGATGATTTCAATCAATGGATGAGCGAATTTGGTGATGAGGTAAGCTGTGTTTTACACATTGGGGCACGAACCGATACTACTGAGTTTGACCAGGCGATCTTTGATGAACTGAATGTGGAATATTCCAAAATGGTTTGGAAGCACTGTGTGAATTACCAGATTCCATTGGTGTATGCAAGTTCTGCAGCTACCTATGGTTTGGGAGAATTGGGTTACGATGATAATGAGTCTGCCATGCCTGAATTACAACCTTTGAACCCTTATGGTTGGTCGAAACAGGTTTTTGATGTGTGGGCATTGGAACAAACACAAACACCTCCTCATTGGTACGGATTGAAATTCTTCAACGTTTATGGTCCGAATGAATACCACAAAGCCCGAATGGCATCGGTGATTTTCCACACGTTCCACCAGGTGAAGACGCATGGGTCAATGAAGTTATTCCGCTCTCACAACCCGAATTATACGGATGGCGGACAAATGCGTGATTTCGTTTATGTAAAAGACGTGGTTTCTGTTATTGAGTTCCTGATGAAAGGAACAGCAAAATCGGGAATCTACAATTTAGGTTCCGGAAAGGCGCGTACTTTCCTGGATTTGGCTGAAAACACCTTCAAAGCTTTGGGGAAAGAACCGAATATTTCATTCATCGATACACCGGAAGATATCCGCGATAAGTACCAGTATTTTACAGAAGCAAATATGCAGAAACTGATCGGTCAGGGCTACGATATTCCATTCCACTCATTGGAAGAAGGAATTGAAGATTACGTGAAAAACTACCTGGTAAAAGGAGCATATATTTGAAAAGTTCAAAAGTGATTTTGTTTAAACCATTGGACCTTTTAAAGCCTTTGAACCAGTCTTAATTTTTGTGCATGCTTAAGTCTGTTCATCATATAGCCATTATTTGTTCGGATTATGAAAAATCCAAACGATTCTATACGGAAGTTCTTGGATGTGAGATTTTAGCTGAAAATTACCGTTCCGAGCGTTCTTCCTATAAATTAGACCTCATCCTGAACGGGGTCTACTGTATCGAATTGTTTTCGTTTCCGGATCCGCCGGAACGTGTTTCAGGACCGGAGGCGAGCGGTTTGCGGCATGTGGCGTTTTTGGTCGATAATATCGAAAAAGCGATGGAAGAACTTGCCTTGAAAAGCGTTGTGTGTGAACCTATACGGATCGATGAGTTTACCGGAAAACGGTTTACTTTTTTTGCAGACCCGGATGGATTGCCGATTGAATTAGTGGAGAAATAAATCCAAATTCCTTATTCCTGGTTCCGAATTGATTATTGGAATTGTAACTTTGAAAAAAAATCAACCATGAGATATTTACTTACCATCGCGATTATCCTTACGAATTTCTTATTGTTTGCTCAGCAAAAACGGGACACCATTTATTTTAACAGGTCCTGGGAAGTAACCAAGCTGACCGATTCTGCGAAGTATTACCGGATTATCAAAGAAATTGAAGGGCTTTACCACGTAGCAGATTATTATATCCATTCAGATTCTGTCCAAATGACCGGCGCATTTAAAGATTATGCTCAGAAAACAAAAGAAGGAGAGTTTATCTATTATGCGAAGAACGGATTGATTACGCAGAGAGGAAGTTACCTGAACGGGAAAAAAAATGGGCAGCATACTTCCTATTACCCCACCGGTGAATTACATTATTCGGAAGATTATGTGAATGATGAAGTTGAAGGTAATTTCATGATTTATTATCAAAATGGAAAGATCCGGAGAAAAGAAACCTACAAGAAGGGTAAATTGACGTTTAAAGCGTGCTATCTTGAAAATGGAAAGAAAACAAAGTTTTTCCCGTATGCAGTTCCTGCAGAGCCAATTGGTGGAATGGAAGCTGTAAAAAAGTACATTGTAAAGAACTTGCATTATCCCGATCAGGCTGTAGAAGATAATATTGAGGGGAAGGTTTATGTTCAGTTTGTTATTTCAGAATCGGGGAATATTACCAACGTGAAAGTGAAGAAAGGGGCTCATCCTGTTTTAGATGAAGAAGCTATTCGTATTGTCAAGGCAATGCCTGCATGGAAACCGGGAGTAATAGATGGGAAAAATGTAAATAGCACATTTAGTCTTCCAATTAATTTTAGTTTGAATTAAGTATTCGTAAATTAGATGGAATACTTATAAAAAGTCACTGATATGAAAACACGGATTCTATTGATCGCTTTCATGATG
>CBFGPJ010000140.1:0-7375 GCA_965650615.1 uncultured Fluviicola sp.
CGGGTCTTTTGCATCGATTTCAATATCGAATACATCGATATCTGCAAAAATCTTGAATAATAAACCTTTTCCTTCCATCACGGGTTTGGAAGCCAGCGGGCCGATATCTCCCAATCCAAGTACGGCAGTTCCATTTGAAATTACTGCTACCAGGTTTCCTTTACTCGTATACTTGTATACATCCGCAGGATTCTCTGCAATTCGTAAGCACGGTTCTGCTACTCCCGGAGAATAGGCCAAAGATAAATCACGCTGAGACGCATAAGGTTTCGTTGGAACGACCTCGATTTTACCGGGTCTTCCGGAAGCATGATAATCCAGTGCATCTTGTTTGCGAACTTTTGGCATATAAAATAAGATTGTAAGGGGCGATAAAGTTAATAAATCTTAATACAAGAGCACCAAAAGTTCGGATAAAAAGAAACCCCGACATTTATCGTCGGGGTTCCTCAATTATTATTTTAATCGTGAATTACTTCACCATCAATTTTTGAGTATAAGAACCTGTCTCATTAGCAATTGATACCAGGTAGTTTCCTGCTACTAATCCTGTTAATGGAACAGCTACTGAAGTAGCACCAGAAGCAGAAACCACTTTAGATGCAACTGTGCGTCCTGACAAATCAATGATTGAAACTGTGTAATCTCCACCTTGTCCTTCGAAATTAACGTTTACAACGTCAGAAGCAGGGTTAGGGAATACTTCCATATTGATTGTTGATGTTTCAGCCAATCCTAATGTTGCCAAAGAAATTTCTTTCGCATTCAATACTTCACCTGTAGCTTGATCAATTACAACAGCAACTGCGTGCATGTTAGCGCGAACGCTTGTAGCAGGAACTGTATAGTTGAATGTATATGTTGCAACTTGTCCGTCAGTAATCGAAGCAGGAATTGAACCGGTCTGACCTGAGTAACCACCCAATAAAGCTCTACCAACGTGGTCATATTCCATATCTGCAGCAGGAACCGGATCCGGTGCAGTTTGCCAGTTGTGACCAGCACCATTCAATGCAGTACCTCCTCCGCTATAGTAGTTTGCCTGATCGTAACTAGACGCAGTCCCTGTAACGTTATCCTCAGTAATAATTACACCCAATCTGTAATCTGTAGCTGCATTAGCAAAGTTACTGCGGAAAGTTGCGTTAGCAGTAATTGTAACGTTATTTCCCGAACCACCGGTTTGAAGTGCGATTCCTACAGGAGTGATCAAATCTTTACGGTCATTGTAGTATCCCTCAAAATCCTGGTTTGAAACAGATGCATCTAAAATTGCACGGTCTACGTTTGCTCCAGGGTATCCTGATAAGTTAGCACCGTTATCGTAAGCGGTAACTGTCATCGGGTCACCATTGTGAACCGCTACACCTGCAAATGTGTTCGGGTATGTATTATCCATATACTCCATTGCAACTGCACCTCTTGGACACCATCCACACCAAGTACCTGTTCCTTCTTCAAATAACACAACTTTTTGAGTGTTAGAACTTACCGTGTTGAATCGCTTGCTCCCTGTATTGTTAGCAGCATTTGGATCTGTGTTACCGTTAACTGCAGTAATTGTGATATTCAGGTTTTCCTCAACAACCGTAGCATAACTTACAGCTGTCGGGTGATTAATTGTTGCAGTAGCTCCAGGTGCAATGTTCGTAGAAATTACGCTGCTGTGAGCAGTACCGTCATTCCAATCTACAGTAACACTTGTAATTGCATTTGATCCATCGTTTTTCACAGTTAATCCCAAAGTATTATTTGTGCTTGTCAATGAGTAACGGTTCAAAGAACTGCTAACCAAAATTGCATCATCTGCAGCAGGTTGACGAACCACGAAATTATCCACATTCAACAAGAACATGTCAGTTGAGTTATTCTGAATTGCAATATAAACTGTTTGACCAGCATATGCACTTAAATCAACAGTGTAAGTATCAAACGAAGTCGTTCCTGATGCAACTGTAAGTGCTGCTGCTCCAAAATTCGCAACTGCGTTACCTGTTGTAGAAACATATACTTTGAATCCGTCAGGATAGCTTCCATCCTGAGCTTGCGCCTGGAATTGCGCCATGTAAGCTCCTGATGCAGGAATACTAATTGCCGGTGTTACCAACCAGTCATTTGAAGTTCCGGCAGGTGAGTACCAGGAAGTAGAAGTTGCCATGTTTCCAGTCGCTCCTGCACGGAAAATCCATGCATTTGATCCGAAGTTCAACGCTGACAAGTTTGACGCAACGGTCAACCCATCTACATTGTATTGTGCCCAACCAGCAGGCATTGATGTTGCAGCATCAAAATTTTCAGAGAAAATTGTCTGAGAGAAACCCATTCCTACCGAAAAAAGAGCTGACAAAGCAAGTACACTTTTTTTCATAATCTTAACGTTTTAGAATTCCAAATCTAACATTAAGGCAATAACTTAACAACTATTTAACCACCTAAGCTTGTTTCAATTAACTTTGACTATTGGAAAGCTAAATGGAGGATATGAAAAGTAACCTTGTTATTCTATCGGGAGCAGGGATTAGTGCGGAAAGCGGAATAAAAACATTTCGTGATACTGATGGATTATGGGAAAATTATTCCATAGAAGAAGTTGCAACTCCCCAGGCATGGCAAAATAATCCGGCTCTGGTCCAAAAATTCTATAACGAAAGACGGCGCAATGTTATAAGCGCAAAACCAAATCCAGCCCATCATTATTTCAGTTCGTTAGAGCAGCATTTTCATGTACAGGTGATTACCCAGAATATTGATGACCTGCATGAACGGGCAGGAAGTACCAATGTGCTGCATTTACATGGCAATATCCGGTATGCAAAAAGCTCCGGACCGGATAAAGAAAAAAAGTATTACCCGATCGAAGGCCATGAACTAAAAATGACGGACCAGTGTGATGACGGTTTTCCTTTAAGACCGCATGTTGTTTGGTTTGGTGAGGAAGTACCGCTTTTGTCCAGGGCAGCGGAATTGATTCAGGAAGCTGACGTGCTGATTGTAATCGGAACATCATTACAGGTTTATCCTGCTGCCAATTTAATCCATTATACGAAACCCGGTTGCCGGAAAATTCTGATTGATCCAAAATCAGATCTGATCTCTGTTGAAAATCAGTTCACTAAAATAAACAAGAGTGCAGTGGAAGCGATTAAGGAATTAGAAAAAATTCTGTTCTAAAAAATAAAAGGAGCAATTCTTAATTGCTCCTTTCTATAATCGTTCTTCATTTTCAGAATTAGTGTTTAATCACTATGCGTTTTGTTTGGATCAAATCTCCTTTGTTGTAAACGTACACTAAGTAAACTCCGTTTTTGAAATTGCTTACATCCACTTTGTTCATTGGAGCTCCTGATTCTGTTAAAACCACTTTTCCAAGTACATCTACCATTTTCAATTCAACCGATCCTTCCAAACCTGTTGTGTTTACTGTCAATATATTTGAAACCGGGTTCGGGTAAACCGAAACCGCAACTTCTTCCTGTTGTTGGTCGGCCACTCCCAAAACGGATGTAATTCGCACATCAACGGAATCTTCAAGCGTGGAATTATCTTCATTTACAATATAATATCGATATAATTCTGTTCCGGAACCGTGAACATCTGTATCCACCATTAATAGCTGTGTTCCATTATCAGCAATTGTAAGCGGATCCGGAGCCGTCCAGGAATTGGTATTCATGCTGCTTTCAGGATAGCAAATTGCCCAGCAAAAATAATCTGTCCATTCTGGTTTTTCAATCAGTCGATCTCTTCTGATCGTATAATTATGTGATGTTCCCGAAACATTCCTGATCTGGAAAACAACGGAAACCAATTGATCGGAATTTACAATTTCCACATGTTCTGTTCCGGAAATATCAGATCCTGCTCCCGTATTACCAAGCCTAATCTCCACTTGTGCATTTAAAAACACTGTAAAGAAGGAGCAAATTAAAATGAGAAGTATGTATTTTTTCATGATTTAGAGTTATAAGTTTAATCCAATAAAAAAAGAGATGTTTTCACATCTCTTTCTATATCATGTATTTTCAATTAGTGCTTAATAACAATTCGTTTTGTTTGGATCAAATCTCCTTTGTTGTAAACGTACACTAAGTAAACTCCGTTTTTGAAATTGCTTACATCTACTTTGTTCAATGGAGCTCCTGATTCTGTTAAAACCACTTTTCCAAGTACATCCACCATTTTCAATTCAACAGAACCCTCTACGCCTGTTGCACTTACAGTCAACACATTAGAAACCGGGTTAGGGTAAATGGAAACACCTACTTCCTCTTGTTTTTGATCTGTAACTCCTAAAGTAGAAGTAACAGTCACGTCAACAGAATCCACTCGTGAAGCCTGGCCTTCAATTAAATAGAAACGGTATTTCTCAGTACCTGAACCTTCAGTATCTGTATCTGCTACCAGGTTTGCGGATGCTCCTGCATTTACAGTCAAACTATATTGAGAAGGACTGGTCCATGGGTTCGTGTTCATTTGAGCCGCTGTATAACATTGTCCGAACGGATCTCCGGGAGCTCCCCAACATAAATTATCTTCCCATGCAGCCACGTCAGTAATTCTGTATCGCTCTATCTTCCATACTTTCGTACTTGCAGATGTATTCTTAAAATTAATCACCGGACCATGTAATCCATCCGTTGAAACAACGTAAGCGTATTCCTGACCGTTCAAGGCATTTCCTGTGCCAGATTGTGTGCCATTGTCCCACAACTTAATTTCAACTTGTCCGAAGCTGGCAGAGCAAGCAAGTAAAACAACAGAAACCAGAGAGTATAATTTTTTCATAATTGCGTTTTCAGTTTTCACAAATATAGGAACGTTCCATTTCTCTTACAATAGGTCACATTCGTATATCAATCAGTAAGATTACAATTTTTTGACGGAAAAAACAATACGATTGAACCGGATAATCGTTATTTTTTGATTTAAGTGCCCGATTTCGGGATTAAACGGTCTGATTTTGATGAAACTCCGGATTATTAGGATTACAATTTTTGAGAGTACCTTAACATTTTTTAGGAATACAAGAGTACAAAGCAACACATGTTTAAAATTGTGTTAAGGAAAAGGTATCTTTGGATTTCGGCACAGAACTTGAACTGTCCCATGCTAAAATTTAAACTATGAAAAAAATTACGTTCTTATTGTTAGGACTTATTGTTTCTACCTTATCAATGGCTCAGGACCATGAACCTTTAGTCGTTAAGCAACTTCCTTCTGTAAAGTTAGTAGACATGAACGGTAAAGCAGTGAATACTGCCGAATTAGGCTTTAAAGGCCCCGTTGTGATCTCTTTTTGGGCAACATGGTGTTCGCCTTGTAAGCGTGAACTAAACACTATTCACGAACTGTACCCGGATTGGCAGGAAGAAACCGGAGTGAATCTTGTTGCGGTAACAATCGACGATGAAAAAACAAAATCCCAGGTCCCGGTTTATGTAGATGGAAAAGGATGGGATTACCTGGTTTTGATGGACCCGAACGGAGACTTCAAACGTGCAATGGGAGTAAACAACGTACCTCACACATTTTTATTAGACCAAAAAGGAAATATCGTGTATTCTCACAACAATTATGCTCCCGGAGACGAGGAAAAATTGTACGAAGAGATCAAAAAATTGGTAAATAAATAAGCTACTTATACATCACACTTCGATGAAAAACTGGATTTTAGGAATCTGTGCATTGTCCGGATCGCTTACGGCATTCGGACAATCGAATATATTGGGGGGTATTACCGGGAATATGGAAGCTACTTTCCAATACCTGAATGCGGACCCTTTAATTGGAGCTCTTCAACCTGCAGAACGTGGTTTGCTCAATTCATATATGAACGTGTTTTACGCAGGTTCACATTTCAAAGCAGGTATCCGCTTCGAATCGTATTTACCACGGATCAACGGATACCCGAATCGTTTTGACGGAACAGGATTGGGAATGCGTTATGTGGGATGGTCCAATAACTACATAGACATTACCTTGGGGAACTTCTATGAACAATTCGGTGCAGGAACTATTTTCAGAGCATACGAAGACCGGAATTTAGGGTATGACAATGCTATGGACGGAGCACGAGTAATTTTGCGCCCGTATAATGGTGTACAATTAAAGGCGGTCTATGGAAATCAACGTTATTCATTCCAAAGCGGAAGAGTAGATAAATCTGCCGGTGTTACACGTGGTATCGACTTGCAGCTTCATTTGAATGAGCTGATCCCTGCAATGGATTCAAGCGACCTGGATGTAACTCTTGGCGGGGCTTTCGTGAGTAAGTACCAAAAGGATGATAACGAAACCTATATTCTTCCTGAAAACGTTGCAGCTTATAGTGGCCGGATCGGTTTAAGGTATAAGAAATTTACCTTAAACGGAGAATATACGCACAAAGACAATGATCCGAGCGATGATAACGGGTACATTTATAATCCGGGACACGCAGCATTGATTAATTTGGGTTATTCCAGGAAAGGATTGGGGATCTCGCTTTCTGCGAAGTCCGTTGACAATATGAGTTACCGTTCGGACCGCACAAAAGGTCTGGCAGATTTGTTCATCAATTACCTGCCGGCAATGAACAAAACTCATACATATAACCTGGTTGCAACACTTTATCCTTACGCAACGCAACCTTTGGGTGAAATTGCATACCAGGCGGAAATACTCTACACGATCCCAAAAGGAAAAGGTGGCGGAAAATACGGGATTCCAATCAACTTCAATTATTCTACAGCTTATCAGCCGTTGCGTCATACAAACGGATATGGATTACCGGGTGATTCTACTCGTGTCATGTACAAAGGAAATCCGTTCGATATGTCTGACAGTTTGCTGTGGCAGGATATCAACGTAAACATTACTTATAAGATCAATAAAAGCTTATACTTAATCGGATCTTACTTTAACATTGCAATCAACAATGACGTATCGAAAGTATCGGAAGATGGCCATGGTATTATCAATGCGCATATTGGAGTATTAGAGGCAGGTTGGAAGATCAATAAAAAGCACAACCTGAGAATGGAATTACAGGCATTGTTTACAACGAATAAAAAAATGGCCTTATTTGATTACCACACATCCAAGGATAAAGGAGATTGGGTAACCCTGGTTTTGGAATACACGATCTCTCCTAACTGGTTCTTCGGATTTATGGATCAATACAACTATGGCAATTCAAACAAAGATTTGCGCGTTCACTATGCGATCGGATCTTTTGGTTGGATAAAAGATGCAACTCGCGTAACTTTGAATTATGGCCGACAAAGAGCAGGATTGTTCTGCGTGGGTGGTGTATGCCGATTTGTTCCTGCGTCTAATGGACTTACCGTTTCATTGACACAAAGTTTCTAATTTAATTTAGCTTAGATCATGAAAA
>CBFGPJ010000141.1:0-7336 GCA_965650615.1 uncultured Fluviicola sp.
TTTCTCCTGATGCATTGGTTCATGCACCGGTGGGTTTAGACGAACAGAACTATCAATTCACAGATTTATATAATGAAGGTTTATCTGGCATTTTGACAGAGCAGGCAACCGGTTGGTATTATAAACACAACCTGGGTGACGGAAAATTTGAACAGGCAAAATTGGTTTCTCCCAAACCTTCATTTACGGGCTTAGGTAGACAACTGCAACTAGCTGACCTGGATGGGGATGGTGGAAAACAACTTGTTAGTTACGGAGCTGAACCACGTGGTTTCTTTGAATTGGATGATGACAATCAGCAGGGCTTGCAGTCATTTAAATCGCTGCCCACTATTAATTTCAGTGATCCGAATACCCGCATGCTAGACCTGAATGGCGATGGAAAACCCGAACTTGTCATTTCGGAAGACTGCGTTTTTACCTGGTATGAATCTGAAGGCAGAGATGGATTTTCTCCTGCAAAACAAACACTAAAATCGTTCGATGAAGAAACCGGTCCGCACATCGTTTTTGCAGATTCCAAACAAACGATCTTTTTGGCAGACATGTCCGGTGATGGCATGACAGATATTCTGCGGATCAGAAATGGTGAAGTATGCTACTGGCCCAATCTCGGATATGGAAAATTCGGTACGAAAGTGGCATTTGATAATTCTCCCGTTTTCGATCATCCCGATGCATTTGACCCATCCTATTTGCATTTGGCTGATATCGACGGATCAGGTACAGCAGATATTATTTATCTGGGGAAAAACAAATTTACCTGCTGGAAAAACCTGAGTGGAAATCGCTTTGGTGCTTCACCATTTGAAATTGATTCTTTCCCTGAAATCCATTCTCAATCCAAAATAACGGTAACAGACTTATTGGGAAATGGTGTTGCCTGTATTGTGTGGTCGAGTTCCTTATCAAAAGACGGTGATGTTCCGCTTAAATACATCGATTTGATGAACAGTAAGAAACCGCACATCCTGGTTTCTTATAAAAACAATCTGGGCAAAGAAGTTTCACTGGAATATACGCCTTCTACTAAATTCTACATAGAAGATAAACTGGCAGGAAAACCTTGGGCAACAAAACTGCACTTTCCCATTCATTGTGTTTCGAAAACCATCACAGAAGATAAAATTTCAGGACATAAGTTCACCAGTGGATACAGTTATCATCACGGGTATTACGATCATGCGGAACGTGAATTCAGAGGTTTTGGAATGGTGCAGCAAACAGATACTGAAACATTTGAGCATTGGGTAAAAAGCGGTGCATCAAATATTACCGATCAAACCTTACACCAGGAACCGGTAATTACCAAAACCTGGAATCATACCGGTGCTTTTTTGAGAAATGGAACGATCCTGAATCAGTTTTCAAAAGATTATTGGTACGAAGAAATCGAACGGCAGGGATTTCCGGTAACACACCACGAAGTTGCACTACCGGATGCAAGACTAATTACTGCTCCCGGAATTGACCCAATACTACTGGATAACCTTTCTATGCAGGAATGGGAGGAAGCCTACCGGTCTTGTAAAGGAATGGGATTGCGTGTGGAAATATTTGCAAAGGATGCCATTAAATTCGGAAACACTGCTGCTGCGCGTAAAAAAGAACTCACTCCTTTCTCCGTAGCGACTCATAATTGTGTGATTGAATTACTGCAGCCCAGAGGCAAGAACAAACATGCGGTTTTTATTGTAAAAGAAAGTGAAGCCATTTCCTATAATTATGAGCGAAATACAACTGATCCGCGTATTGCCCACAGTTTGAATATTAAACTGGATGAATATGGCAATGTGCTTGAATCAGCTTCGGTAGTATATCCGAGATTAATAGCCGATGTCACACTTCCATCGGAAACACAAGTCGCTCAAAACAAAACGACGATCTCCTATACCCAAAATCAATATACAAATGATGTAATCGGAAACGATGTTTACCGTCTGAGATTGTCTGCCGAAACAAAAACATATGAGCTGAAAGGTGTTTCAAAAAGCAATGCTTTTTATTCTCTGGATGATTTCACGGATATTCTTTTGGATGCCAATTCAGATACTGCCCTTTACCATGAGTTGGATAAACCGCTGAACGGATCAACTCCGCAAAAAAGATTGATAGAGCATATTCGTTCTACGTATTATAGCAATGACCTCCAAACAGGATTACCTCCCAATCAGTTAGAATCACTGGCGATTCCTTACGACAGTTACCAATTGGCCTATACCAAAGAATTGCTGCACGATATATATTCCGCAAAAAAATCAGATAGTGAATTGGTTGATTTAATGAAAGAAGGTAAGTTCTTTCCAACTGATAATGATACCTGTTGGTGGATTCCATCAGGCAGAACAAATTTCATCGATCCTGGAATTCCCTGGGCTGATTCTCTTGCCAAAGCACAAGCCAGGTTTTATTCCCCGGTTTCATATACAGATCCTTATGGTGCGGTAACCCGGGTGAAATTTAATGGTCCGGATTGTCTTTTCATCAAAGAAACTACAGATGCTCTAGGAAATAAATCCGGCGTAGACAGCTTTAATTTCCGCACACTTTCTCCCAAAAGAATGAAAGATGTGAATGGCAACTTTTCAGAAGTTATTAGTGATGAGTTGGGTTTAATAAAAGCAAGTGCCATAATGGGTAAAGGCAATCAGGCAGATGATTTGGCCGGAATCTCGGAAATAACCGATGCAGCAGAATCTTCTGCAGTTCTTAGTTTTTTTCAGGCAGCGAACTCTGTTGATCTTACCAATAGTGGAAAAAGTTTATTGAATCATGCAACAACCCGTTTTGTGTATGATTTTGAAGCCTATATGACAAATGGAAAACCGGTCGTGGTTGCCGCAATTGGCAGAGAGACACATTACCGGAAACCAAATGGGGATCTGAATCCGGAAAGTAGAGTTCAGATAGCTTTTGAATATTCGAGTGGCCTTGGGGAAGTAGTAATGAAAAAAGTTCAAACTGAGCCGGGCATTGCCAAACAAGTAATTGTCAATCCGGATAGTACCATAGACATAACTGAAATCAATACAGACACAAGCATCCCTAAACAACTTCGCTGGATCGGGAATGGAAAAACGATCAAAAACAATAAAGGCAATCCGGTGAAACAATATGAGCCTTATTTCTCAGCCACCTGGCATTACGAAGATTATAAAGAGTTGGTTGAAACGGGAGTAACACCTATTCTGCATTATGATGCTGCAGGTCGTTTGATCAAAACCGACCTACCGGACGGAACTTTTTCGAAAGTAATATTCGATTCGTGGAAACAAGAAATATACGATGCGAATGATACGGTATTGGAAAGTGACTGGTATGCAAACCGAACAGCAATAGGAGCCGATGCAAAAGAAAAAAAAGCTGCACTTAAGGCTGCTAAACATGCTAACACACCAAATGTACTTCACTTTGACACATTAGGAAGACCTATTTTATCGGTAGACCACATCCGAAACATTCAAACCGAAACTGATGAATTTCAGCTTACACGCACAAATCTGGATGTTGAGGGAAATCTCAGGATAGTAACAGATGCCAGGAATAATGTAGTAATGCATTACAAATATGGCATGCTGGGAAATTTGGCCTACCAACAGAGCATGGATGCCGGAAAACGTTGCCTATTAAGCAATATATTAGGCAATCCACTGCGCACCTGGGATGAAAGAGACCATGAGTTTCAATACTTCTATGATGCAGCGCACCGCCCGCTTTATAGTGTGGTGATCAATACTGTTGGAAAACCCGGAGATACCCTGTTGAATAATATCTATGACCGGATAGTTTACGGCGAGAGCCTGTTGTTACCGGATAGAAGTAATGAAGGGCTTTTGCAGGTTAAAAACATATTGGGACAGGTGATACAGCATTACGACACAGCGGGATTAATGGATGTATCTAATTATGATTTTAAAGGTCAGCCACATTCAACTACCCGAAAATTGGCGAGTAACTACAAAGAGGTTACCAATTGGACAGATGCCAACCTGGCGAATCTAAATCTTGTCTTGGAACCCGGTGCCGGATTCGTTTTTGAAACTGAGACAGATGCCTTGGGCAGGATAACCAGTCAAACCGCACCGGATGGAAGTGTCAGAATTCCTTCCTACAATGAAGGAGGATTGCTGAACGGTGAAAGTGTTTTGCATCCGGGAGATGTCCTTGCTTCCATTTATATCAAAAACATTGACTACAACGAAAAGGGACAACGTGAAAAAATCACTTATGGCAATGATGTAAGTACCCGGTTTTACTATGACAAAGAAACATTCAGACTAAATAGACTGGAAAGCAAACGCCTGAATAATGAAGTGCTTCAAAACCTGCATTATACCTTCGATGCTGTTGGAAATATTACTACTATTGAAGACAAAGCAATTCCCATTAGTTTCTTTGCGAATTCAGTCATTGAGCCTGTTAGTGAATATACCTATGATGCTTTGTATCGTTTAGTAGAAGCAACAGGAAGAGAAAACAGCGCTGCACTCCATTTTGGCACCTGTGATAATTGGAACGATAAACCTTTTATGCATGCTGTAAACCTGGGAGATTCCATGTCAGTCCGCAATTACACCCAGCGTTACCGATATGATGAAGTCGGGAACATCCGGGAGATGAAACACCTTGCTACCGGTGGAAACTGGACAAGAAGCTATGACTATGAAGCAACTAATAACCGCCTGAAAAGTACAGCAATCGGTGATATCGGTAATCCTGCCAATTACACAAAGTACAAGCATCATGCAACACATGGTTTCCTGGAAGAACTCCCACATTTGGAGCAGATCAGCTGGAATTTCAAGGAAGAAGTAGTACTAACTTCCAGGCAACAGTGCACTGAAGACAACATCCCTGTCATTACATATTATCAATACGATGGAAGCGGACAGCGGATTCGAAAAATAACCGAAAATCAAGCAGTAAATAACCAAGCACCTACCAAAAAGGAAGAGCGCATTTATGTGGCAGGTTACGAATGGTATAAAAAACACACCGGCACCCATGCAGGACTGGAAAGAGTAAGCCTGAGTCTGGTAGACGAAGGGCGTCGTTTTGTGATGATTGAGACCCGGAACGGGGTTAACGATGGCACGGAAAAACAACTGGTACGTTATCAATTACACAACCACTTGGGTTCTGCGTCATTGGAACTGGATGGATCTCCAAATGCCAAACTTATTTCATACGAAGAATATCATCCTTTCGGAACAACAGCTTACCAGGCAACCAATGCTGCAATTAAGTCAGCTGCAAAACGCTATCGATATACCGGAATGGAGCGTGATGAAGAAACGGGATTGGAATACCACAGTGCGCGCTATTATTTGCCGTGGCTAGGCAGGTGGCTGAGCAGTGATCCGATCGGGATAAAGGGAGGGATGAATCTATACGCTTACTCTACATCTCCTGTAATGGAAACTGATACTTCAGGGCATCAACCCGCACCTCAGCAGACTCCGCCAAATACGTATCGAATAGTTGCGGGTGATACACTTACCAGTATAGCGCGTCGACATGGAACAACTGTGGAGCAATTAAGAACATTAAATCGTATAGAGGGAGATGCAATCAGGGCAGGCCAAACAATTAATTTGCCGGCAGCACAACCACAAAATAACCCGGCACCAACAGTGACAGCACCTGTTAGAGAGGCAAGACCTCAAGTACCGGCGACAACAACCACAACAACCCCAACCCCAACTCCGCCCCCACCTCCAACACCTGTGGATATTGCCGTTATTTTTTATCATGATGATATAGCTGGAGGTGCTTCTTCAAATAGAAATGATTTTGGGGATACAGAACGATATCTGCGAGGTAGGGGCTTTCGTATAATTGCCGTACATACCGGAGAAGATATGATAGACGCACTAAGTGGATTGCCTGAAAATCAAAGAATCAGAAATCTCGTCATACTTGCGCATGCAAATCCAGGTGCCGTAGGTGATAACTCAGGAGATGGAACAGGATTAGCTGTTACAAGAGGGACAAGAGCTCAAAGACGGGCCGGGCGGAGGACGGTTGCACAATTAGCCAGTGCCGTACCTGCTTCCAGGTATACTGAAAATGCGAGAATTTCTGTACTCGGATGTAGAACAAGAGGAGGAGTAAGCGCTGGTGGTGTATTAGAACCTGAAGACCCCGACACTAATTTCGCTTACAGACTTGCAAGAGTATACCCCGGAATAGACGTTGTTGCTGCTAATGCAAGAACTTCTGGAGGTAGCAGCGGGCATATCAGAATTGCGTCAGATGCTTTTGTAGGTCGAGGAGCAAATAGCAGAAGAATAAACGGAGAATGGTGGACGATAAGATACGCTCCCGGTTCTTCAACTCCAACCACCGGAATTACACGTGGTAGTACCGGAAGCTCAATTGATTTGCGAAGAAGTCTTAGTAGATAACATATTTAACCAAAATAAAAAATAAACGCTATGTCACAATCCATAAAAATAACCGGAACGATCAGAAACACTTCCAAACAACCAATTCCTAACTTACGCATTGAAGCATGGGATAATGATTTATTCTTTGATGATTTTGTTGGAGAAGCCACAAGTGATGAAACCGGCCACTTTCAAATCAGCTTTACAAAGAAACGTTTCACGGAATTGTTTTTCGACCGGAAGCCGGATCTTTATTTTAAGATTTTTGCAGAAGGCGACCTCGTTTACAGCACAGAAAATACCGTGTTGTGGAATTTGGATAAAGCAAATGAGGAGGTAATCATTACGATTGACCTGGATGTGGATTCAACAGATGATGACACGGATACCACCTCACCTGACCCGATTAGTGAGGAAAATCTCCGGAAACTGCGTTCCTTGTCCAGTTTGGATAACTTGAAAAAGGGAATTAAGGATCCGGAATTGGACCATTTTTTCACCACATCCAATGATCAAAAAGCCTTGTTAATCACGCAATGGCAGGACCAGAAAAAGCTAAGCGAATCAGATGCTTTGACCTTAAATAATACAATAAACCTGTTAAGGGTAACTCAAAGTAATGCCGATGCGCTGACAGCTTTTTCAAAGCAGGGAATTCACACACCTACGGATCTCATTCAGTATAACAGCGATTCGTTGGTGCGGATTCTCCAAAAAGAAAAAGTAACACTTTCCGATCAGGATCTTGAATCGTATGCAGATGATGTATTGGCCAGTGTAGAAGCTGAAAATCCTTCGGCATTCTTTATGCAGCGGATAATGGAAAAACCGGAGTGGCTTGCGCTTGATGCATCATTGAGACCGTCACCCAGTAAGCAATTCCAGTCTTTTTATTCCAGTAACAAGACATTTGATCTGAAAAATGAACCGATCATTTCACTGGAAAC
>CBFGPJ010000142.1:0-7260 GCA_965650615.1 uncultured Fluviicola sp.
GGTCGTTATCGATCACAGGCAGGTAGTTCAATTTGGAACTTTCAAACATCTCCATGACCTGTTCCATGGTATTTCTCGGATTCAAAGAATAGCGAATCGGTTCCATGACAGTTTCCAGGTGTGTATTCGGTTCGGACGAATAAACAGGAAGAATAGTCGGCAAATCATCCAGGTAGATCATTCCCAGCAGGAAACCGCTATCGGATACAATCGGGATCAGGGCCTGAGGTGAATACTGAACGGTCAGGAACAAAGTAGAAACCGTGTCATCCGGTTTTAAAACAACCAGTGTTTCTTCCAAAATATCTTCATTTTTAATGGACGATAAAATGTGTAAATCTTTGTCCGCCCGCACCACATGTCCTTCTTCTGCCAGTTTCACAATATCCAGGGAATGATTGGAATAGCGCTTCGAAATGGCAAAACTGATGGAGGAAACGATCATCAGGGGAATCATCAAACCATAACCTCCC
This sequence comes from uncultured Fluviicola sp., assembly GCA_965650615.1. Taxonomy (GTDB): domain Bacteria; phylum Bacteroidota; class Bacteroidia; order Flavobacteriales_D; family Crocinitomicaceae; genus Fluviicola. The sequence continues at coordinate 474 of CBFGPJ010000142.1, forward strand.
GTAATTTCTGCAATAAGGAAAATCGCTGTTAATGGTGCATGAAACAAGCCACTGAGTAAACCGGCCATCCCGACCAAAGTAAAGTTGGTGATCGGAAGTGCAAAACCGAGGCCTGTTAAATTCCAGCCATAAGCAAACGCAAACCCTGTATAACTTCCAACAAACAAGGATGGTGCAAAGTTTCCGCCGTTTCCGCCAGAACCCAGTGTTAATCCGGTTGCAATGGCTTTCATAAAAACTACCGCACCGATAAATAATAACGGAAACCACGATTGCTTAAATGATTCAAACAAGGTACCGTCCAGGAGATTGAATACTTTTTCTGTAGAAAGGGAGCGAATACTTTCATATCCTTCACCGAATAAAGAAGGAAAGATAAAGATCAGTGCTGAAAGTAATAAAGCACCCAGTATTCCCTTTTGATAAGCTCCCATCTTCCAGTGTTCCATCCAATTCTCAATCCGGGTAAAAATCCGGGAGTGATACACCGCCATAAACCCGGTCAATACTCCTAAAACGATGTAAAAGGGTACGTTATGGATTTCAAACGCTTCCATGTTTTTGAATGACAACAAAATACTTTCATTCAAAATGGCCCCGGAAAGCAAGGCTCCGGAAGCGGAAGCAAGCATCAGGGGAATAAAAGCCGTAATCCCGACATCTGCCAACAATACTTCCATGGTAAACAACACTCCGGCAATCGGTGCATTGAAGGCCGCTGCAATTCCTGCTGCAACACCGCAAGCCAACAATAAAGTTCGCTCTTTGGTTGATAATTTATAAACCCGGGCGTAATTCGAACCGAAGGCCGCGCCCGTTATGGTTACCGGGGATTCCAAACCGGCGGAGCCACCGAATCCAACCGTTACGGAAGAAGTGATCACCTGTGCATACATTTGCTTGCGTGGCAGGATACTCGAATTTTTGTTGATCGCATAAATGATGCGCCAGGTTCCCTTTTCCAACCTGCCATTAAGGAGTCGACGGGTAATCAAAATAGTCAGTACAATTCCGAAAACCGGAAGAATGAAATCGACAAACTTAAAATGCAATTGCTGATTGAGTTCTTTGGCAAAAACCAAAACGGCATGGGCAAATGATTTCAATGCAACAACCGCCAAACCACACGATACGCCAACAATGACACTTGAAATCAATAAGAATTGCCGGGGAGTTAAACTATTTCTGAGAAAGAAAATTCCACCGTTCAGTTTTCGCAACAATCGTGACAACATGCTTTAAAAATAGTACATATAATTCCGATTTCCGAATTACGAATGTCGAATTGGGTCGTGACCGTAAAAAAGCTGCCTTCGACTACGCTCAGTCACCTTTTATTTCAGCAGTAGAAAAATCAATTCTGTAGCAGAACAGTTATTGAATCATTTTGCTTATTAAACTTGATTGTTTTAAGAATTTCATAGGAGACTGAGCGTAGTCGAAGTCTCAATCAATGAATCACGCTCACATTTCCCCGGAAGAAGTACTCCTGGTTATTGCCATCTACCACTTTCAGTACATAGACGTATAGATTCGGAGCCACTAATTTTCCGCTTTGCTGGTGATGCCCATCCCAGCCAACTGTCGGATCATTTGTCTGGAACACTACCTGCCCCCAGCGATCCACAATCGAGAACTCACATTTGGAAACGTCCTGGAAGGAAACAACCGGTATAAAGATCGGATTCAACCCACCAGGTGTAAACGCATTCGGCACATAAACCAATGGCTGGATGACCGCGCACGCATCATTGGAAAGACTTAATTCCTGGATTCCGTATTGATTTATTGCTTCCTGAGCAGCTACGAAATAACAAACTTTCCCGCTATGCTCAAAACCTAATTCGTCTACAAGATCTTCAAAATAACGCTGGTCAGGTGGTACAATCGCTGTTGGAGTTGCGGGGAAAACCCCATCAATTCCCCTATAGATCTGGTACTGTAAAACTCCACCGTCGTAATCGCCATACGGAGACCAGTTCAAATAAGTCGACAATCGCGTTTGATCAGCGGTCACTTTCAGTAAAATGGTCCGTGCCTTGTTGGAAACAGCACCCAGGTTCCCGCAGCTATCAACGACAACCGCACGATAAGTGTAACTGAAGTTATCCACGTCCACATCCAGATCAGTGATTGAAAGTGTGGATGCCGTGGCCGGCACTTGTCCCAGGAGATCAAACTGACCCGTTACCATATTGAATTTCTCAAAACGAACTGCTTGCACGTTTGATCCCGTAGAAATTTCATGTCTCAGCACAACCGTACTTTGGTCAACCGTTGCAACACGCAGGTAATTAATCGCCGGTGCGGTCGGTGCATAAATCACAAAGGATTCCATATTCGAAAATGCCTCACTGCCATTGGAGTTGTTTGCACGGACCATTACCGTATAGTTCTGTAATGGTGTGCAATCCAAATTGTAAAATTCGTCCGTTATAGTCGCGACCTGGCTCCATGAGCCTGTTCCTTCTTTTACAAAAACAGTATAACCTGTGAGGTTTGCTCCCCAGCCAACATATGGAGTCCAGCTCAATTCGGCTTGTGAAGTACAACTGTTGGTAGTATATGTCAGGAAAGTACTCGTATGGAGTTCAGCCTTTGCAGATGTTTGGTAAGTTGGCGGAACCGCCGGAGTAAAACAGGAGTCAAAGGCCGCAATGGAATAAGTCTGCGGACCGTTTATCGGAATCGTGTGATTGTATGTTGTGTTTCCAATTCCCCAAACCGTGTCTATCTCAACAATGAACCCGTTTGCATCTTCGTGATAGACAATATAACCGTAAGTGTCCGGTTCCTGATTCTGATTCCAGGTAATGACCACGTTTCCTGTGAGCGTATCAACCGAAACACTTGAAATAATCGGAATTTGAGGTGTAATATCGTCCTGCAGATTATCCCCTATAATGTTCGAAGACCACTGGCAAGTTGGTGTGGAATAAACCACCTGGTAATTCAGAAATGCAGAGCAAATATCGATCGTGTCAATAAAATGGGTTGTGTTGTAGGGAAGTACGGCAATGGACGTCCAGGTACCGGTTGGATACTCCCGGTAGATCGTGCAGAAATTATCCATTCCGGGAAGCGGATTCGGAGAAGGAAGATTCCAGTCTAGCACCGCAGTCCCGTTTGCCGGGTTGAACAAGTCCAAACGCACATTCTTCACGGTATCACTCGACTTGGTTACATTACATCCGGACTTTACCAGAACGTAATAATCGTTCTCAATTCCCGGATTCGGAACCGTTGCAGTTGTTGTCCCGATCGGGAAATTTCCGATCAGTCCGTTTTGAATGGAATACAGTTCAAAATCCACAAAGGTGTTATTGGGATCCAATACCGGGTCCCAACTGATATTCAAATCCCCATTAGGCAGTGAAGAAATACAATTGATGGTTGTTGCCGGAATAATTCCCGGATTCTTCACATGGATCGTAATCGTTTTAAACGTTGTTTTCGGAATCTGACAGAAATTATCCTGTACCCGGAATACGAAGGTATAGGTTTTCTCATCGTCAATATTTCCGTATGCATCGATCAGGTGCGCGCAATCGGTCTGCCAGGAGAAATTGGTGGATACGCCCTGTACGCCGGTAATGATCGGTGTTTGGTTCAAGGTAGCACAAGGAGCAACATCACATCCGGATGTACTGGTGAAATTAGTTCCGAATTGCGAACCGCTTGCACTCAGGTAGTTGCTCTGTGGTGTTCCATCCTGTAAAAACTCAGCGTCGGTTGCTGTTAAAGTAAAGTTCACCAGTGTTCCTGCGTCGACCGTTGTTTCGAAAAGTCCGCCAAATGGTCCACCGATTACCGGAGCATTATTGGCAGCCGGACAGTTGGTCACAATCAATTGCATTTCGCGTTCTACTTCTGCAATCAGCACTCCATTCCTGTAAGATTGAGCAATGACCTTTACCACGAATCCACCGATCGTGAATGAACGAAAACTCAAGTGCCCGTTTTGGATATCTAAAGTCAAAGGAACATTTCCGGCATTGAATGTGGCATCCGGGGTTGGGTTCATTGCATTGAAACCGGTTTCATATTGTACAAAATCGGGATCAACGGGCGGGTTGTAGGTCGCACCCTCAATCCGATCCATCGGAGTTGCCAGTTTGGTTACAACGGAATCCAGGTCTTCATCGATCGGATGCATGTTGTATTCGTAATTCTCACCGGAACAAAGTACCAGGTAAGGATCCTGTAAAAAACGCGGCGAATTATCCGTACAAACTCCGGCTGCCGCTCCCGGAATGGGATACATGGTTGCGCGAATCGTTACTCCGTAATTCGTTGGATTCGATAAGTTGGTGATATTCCCGTTACGGGAAAAGTTACTGTATGTAATAATCCAGCCTTGTGCAGGCGGAACACCCGATAATATAACCGGGTTGGACTGATAGATGATTTTTTCAATAGCTCCTACTCCATTTCCACCATTTGCCCCTGTACCACACGACAAGGGATTCGGGGAACCCGCGACCTGGGTACAAGCGGGAGAAATATCTGTTCTGCTGACGAATAACACCGGGATTGTGGTCACTGAAGCATGATTCCAAACCTTCAGATTCTCGGAAACCGGGTTGACATCTACTCCGTTACAGTCGCGGTAAAAAACCAGTTGAAAAACATATCCGTTCCCAGTACATTTCCACGTGATCTCACCACCCATCACATGGGTAGCATTTGCTTTAAAACAAAAAGCAGTTACGATCGCCAGGAGAAATACTCGAATCATATTTGTCTATAACGTAAAAAACGTTGTTTTAGTTTAAAATCACACAGCGGATCACTTGCAATACGCTTCAATCAAATCTGAATTTGGAAATCTTCTTTGCGTCCTTTGCTTCTTTGCGTTAAGGTTAAAAAGAATTTAACCGCAATGAATGACTCCTTATTCGAAGAGCATACAGTCCAACATATACCTACTTTGAAAACGTATAAATTCTCAATGCGTTGTGTTTTAACCTGCAGTAATAACTAAAAAATCTTCATAGTTCAGATACTGGTTTGCCAATTCCCTGATCCGGGCCGGAGAAATGTGCTTTATTTTCTGAATGGCTTCGTCATAGAATGACAGGTCCAGATCATACATATCTACACTGTTGTACATATCCAGCATCGCATATGGTCCGTCTGCACTTTTCAACAACTGACCCAGCATGTAATTTTTAACCAATTCCAGTTCATCTTCAGGAACCAATTCATTTTGCAAACGTTTCAATTCGAATTTGATTTCCTGCAAGGTCAGATCCAGCACTTCTTTTCCAACTTCGGTCACGATCACAAAATACCCTGTTTGGTTCATGTCCATTACTCCCGAGCCAATTCCATACGTATAGCCTTTATCTTCACGAATGTTGGACATTAAACGGGAGCCGAAATAATCTCCCAAAATGGTATTTAGCACCTGGAATTCGATGTAATCCGGGTGTGATTTAGGGAACAGGAAACGCCCCATTCTGACAGCACACTGAACCGCATCGTCTTTTGGAAAATCAATTCGTTCCGCATGGAATTTGAATCCGCCGGCATGCTGCACTTTTCCATCAACGGCCCATTTACCGAATAAATCGATCAAGGCATCCACCTCATCCAATTCCAGGTCTCCAACCAAAGTGATGCGGGTCAATCCTTCCAGGTAATGCTCTTTCCAATATTTCTTATAGGCAAATACATTTCCTTCGTCGTAATCAGATTCTTCCGAAATGGTCGAATAATCCGCATTGGATGCAAATAAGTGTTTTCTGAATTGCTGTTGTGCAACGTATTTTACTTTTTGCTGATTAACAGCAAACTGTTGTCTCATGGAACGCAACACATCTTCTACTTCCGTCTCCCGGAAAGCAAGTCCCTGGATCGCATTTGCAACGATGTTCGAGATCTGACGGACATGTTCGCGCAAACAATAAATGCTCACAACAGCTGTTTCAAAGGAAATATCGGTATCTAAAAAGCCTCCTAAAGCATCAATCTGTTCGTGAATTTCAACAGAAGAAAATTCATTGGTCCCCGAAAGCAACAGGCTGTGTACAATGGCAGGAATACTTTTGTTTCCACGTGTAATCCCGGCATCAAAGAACAAATCCAAACGCACTGTCTCATTGGGAACTTCTTTCATCCAAAGGAGCTTCACATGCGGAGTCACATCAAATATCTGAGGCTTTACAAACGAAATATGATCTACCTGTTTCGTTTCAGGCTGCTTGGTTCTCACACTCATTCTTTGATAGATTTTACGCGTAAAAGTGATGTGTTTTCTTTTTTGAACAGTTGATTGGCAACTGTCTTTATTTGTTCCGGAGTGATGCTTTGGTAAAGGTTATTTTCTTCGTTTACCCCATTGGCATCTCCCAATAATTCATACAGGCACAAATTCATCGCGCGATTCAACAAGCCTTGCTCCTGGAACTCTTTTACAGTTCTGATCTTATTCAGCAGCTTAGAAGTTTCCGCTTCGGACATCAACTCTTTTTTAATGTCTTCCAGCAAAGGCCAGAGTGCCTGGTCCAATTCTTCGAATGAAACATCGTTACTTAGTTTTCCATCGATAATGAGCAGTCCTTCATCCAATGATCCGGTAATGTATGCATTGATCGAAGTAACCAGCTTCAGCTCCTTCTTCAATTTGGAATACAAACGGGAGGACTTTTCACGTCCTAAAGCATCGGAAATAATATCTGTTACATAGTATTCAAAGCTTTTTCTTTCCGGCATTTTGAAACTATAGTAAAATGCATCGTTGGGAACTTTACGCTCGATAGTCAGTTCGCGGTATTCCTTTTGA
>CBFGPJ010000143.1:0-7251 GCA_965650615.1 uncultured Fluviicola sp.
TGAAATGACTGCACATGAAATGAACATATTCACATACTCCGCAAAAAGGAAAAATCCCAGTTTCATTGCACCGTATTCTGTGTGGTAACCACCAATCAACTCGGATTCACATTCCGGTAAGTCGAAAGGTGCGCGGTTACATTCTGCCAAAGCAGTAATAAGGAAGACAACAAAACAGATCGGTTGCTTGAATACGTTCCAGGTAAACCAACCGTTGTCCCAAAAACCATGCTGCATGTCAACAATCTTATTGATACTCAAAGATCCGGTCATCATAACGATTGTAATAACGGAAACTCCCATCGCCAATTCATAAGAGATCATCTGTGAACTCGCGCGGATTGCTCCGAATAAAGCAAACTTATTGTTGGATGCCCAGCCCCCGATCATGATCCCGTAAACTCCAATGGAAACCGCTCCCATAATGAAGAGGATCCCGATGTTTACATCAGCTACCTGAATTGCAATTGTTTCAGTTGCAGTTTGGATTGCGGGTGCCCACGGAATCACCGCCCCCGTAATGAGTGAAGTAAACATGGCAATTCCCGGCCCGATAATGAACAACCATTTATCGGCATTCGTCGGACGGAAATCTTCCTTAAAGAACATTTTTCCACCGTCTGCAAGCGGTTGAAGCAAACCGAATGGTCCTGCTCTGTCCGGCCCGATACGGTCCTGCATCCAGGCAGCAACTTTTCGCTCCATCAGGGTCAGATAAGCTGCAATCCCCAGTGTAATTGCGAATAAAGCAACAACTATGATTAATTTTATGATCATCTTACTTTCCTGTTAGTTTTTTGGTTTCGAGACGTTCGTCAACGATATACTTATTTTGAGAGATCACAGAATGACGGTTAATCACACGTGGTCCTTCAATCTTCCATTTAGTCTTGTCTTTCTTGTCGAAACGGCATTCGTTACAGATCCATGCAGTTTTTCCGTCGATATCTTCGATCTCACCGTATTGATCCTTGCGACCTGTTACACGGTAAATCTCATCTCCGAACATCCAAACCACTGCTTTTCCGGCACATTTTGTACACTCGCAAGAAGCTTCCATCGGTTTTAAGAACCAAACACGGCTTTTGAAACGGAATGTTTTATCTGTCAATGCTCCAACAGGACATACATCGATTACGTTTCCTGAGAAGTCATTATCGATCGCTTTCTCGATATACGTTGAGATTTCTGCATGGTCCCCGCGGTGCATGACACCATGAACACGCTGATCTGTCAACTGATTCGCTGTGTAAACACAACGGTAACAAAGAATGCAACGATTCATGTGCAACTTGATCTTGTCACCGATATCGATCGGATCAAAGGTTCTGCGTTTCTCTTCGTAACGTGTTCCTTCTTTTCCGTGCTCGAACCCAAGATCCTGCAAATGACATTCTCCGGCCTGGTCACAGATCGGACAATCCAACGGGTGGTTGATCAGTAAGAACTCAGTCACAGCAGCACGGTTATCGTACACACGCTCTGAAGTTTTGTTCTTTACTACCATTCCGTCCATTACCGGAGTTGAACACGATGCAACCAATTTGGGCATCGGACGTGGGTCTGCTGCAGAACCTGCGGCTACTTCCACCAAACATGTTCTACATTTTCCACCACTTCCCTGCAACTTGCTGTAATAGCACATTGCAGGAGGAACTACATCTCCACCGATCTTACGAGCAGCATTCAGGATGGTTGTTCCCGGTTCTACTTCTACTTCGATATCGTCAATGATAACTTTTACCATAATCGATCTTTATTTTATACTAAAGGCATGTGATTTGACGCAATTCCGAAGTTGCGTTTTACTGCTTCATCCGGGTGTGTCACGTGCCATTCAAATTCCTCTCTAAAATGACGAATTGCTGCTGCTACCGGCCATGCTGCTGCATCACCCAACGGACAAATCGTATTTCCTTCTATTTTCTTGTTGATCTCCGCCAACAAATCAATGTCGTGCATGTGACCTTGTCCGTACTCCAAACGGCGAAGCACTTTCTCCATCCATCCTGTTCCTTCACGGCAAGGTGAACATTGTCCGCAAGATTCATGTGCGTAGAAACGCGCGAAGTTCCAGGTGTTTCTAACAATACACTGATCTTCGTCAAATACGATGAAACCTCCTGAACCCAACATGGATCCGCTTGCAAAACCACCTTCAGCCAAACTTTCGTAAGTCATCAAGCGATCTGTTCCTTCAGCCGTTTTGGTGATCAGGTTTGCAGGTAAAATCGGAACGGATGATCCTCCTGGCACACAAGCCTTGATAAGCTTCCCGTTTGCGATACCACCACACCACTCGTCGGAGTAAATGAATTCTTCTACGGATAATCCCAGTTCGATTTCGTAAACTCCCGGTTTTACCAGGTTTCCACAAGCTGAGATCAATTTTGTTCCGGTACTTTTCCCGATCCCGATCTTTGCATATTCTGCTCCACCGTCGTTCACGATCGGAACAACTGCTGCGATGGATTCTACGTTGTTTACTACCGTCGGACATCCCCACAAACCTTTTACAGCTGGGAATGGTGGCTTGATGCGCGGGTTTCCGCGTTTTCCTTCCAATGATTCGATCAAAGCAGTCTCTTCACCACAGATATAAGCTCCACCACCCGGACAAATTGCCAGGTCCAGATCGTATCCTGATCCTAAGATATTTTTTCCAAGGAACCCATTTGCGTAAGCTTCAGCGATTGCTTTTTCTACAATTTCCAAAACCCACATGTATTCTCCGCGGATATAAATGTACGATTGATTACATCCCAAAGCGTAAGAAGAAACGATCATTCCTTCGATCAGCAAATGCGGGATTTTCTCCATCAAGTAACGATCCTTAAAGGTTCCAGGCTCCGATTCGTCAGCGTTACACAATAAATAACGTGGAACTCCTTCCGGTTTTGCAAGGAAAGACCATTTCATCCCTGTCGGGAATCCTGCTCCTCCCCGACCTCTCAATCCGGATGCCTGAACTTCTTCAACCACATTTTGCGGCGACATCGTTTTCAAAGCCTTTTCAACAGAACGGTAACCTCCGTTTCTGCGATAGACTTCAAACGATTCGATTCCGGGAACGTTTGCATGTTCCAATAATAATTTTCTTCCCATTCCTATTTATCTGAATGTTCTTTACGCAAGGTGTCCAATAACTCGTCTACTTTCGCAGGAGTTAAGTGTTCGTGGTAATGTTTTCCGCATTGAAGCATTGGCCCATAACCACAAGCTCCCAAACATTCTGCAGTTTTCAATGTAAACATTCCGTCTGCCGATGTCTGACCAACTTTAATATCTAATTTTTGTTCGATGTATTCGATGATCTGATCGGAACCAACCAACATACATGGCCCGGTTCTGCACACTTCCAAAACAACTTTCCCAGGTTTTTCAATGTTAAACATGGTATAGAAAGTTGCAACTTCATACACTTCGATCGGTTGAATATCCAACAAACGAGCAACGTAATTCATTGTCGGAACGCTTAACCAACCTCCGAAATCTTCTTCTGCCATGTGAAGAATGCGCATCAACGCACTTTTCTGTTTTCCTTCCGGGAACATGTTGATGATGCGTTGTACCTCAACCATTCTCTCAGCGCTGAATTGCGGTTCAGCCTGATCCGTACTATTATGTGTAACTGATATACTCATCTTATGCGTCCAATTCTCCTGCAATCACGTTCAAACTACTTAATGTCAAAACGGCATCTGAGATGGTTTGACCTTTAATCATTTCCGGATATGCTTGATAATAAATAAAACAAGGTCTTCTAAACTGAAGTCTGTATGGTGTTCTTCCTCCATCGGAAATCAGGTGGAATCCTAATTCTCCGTTTCCACCTTCAACTGAGTGGTATACTTCTCCAACCGGAACAGGTGTTTCACCCATGACGATCTTGAAGTGGTAGATCAACGCTTCCATTTTCGTGTAAACGTCTGCTTTCGGAGGCAAATAGAATTCAGGAACATCCGGTGAGAAGTGTTTTCCTTCCGGCATGTTGTTATAAGCCTGCTCAATGATTCTTAAACTCTGACGCACTTCCTCCTGGCGTACACAGAAACGATCATACGTATCTCCATGTGTTCCAACCGGAATCTCGAAATCGAAATCTTCGTAGGAGGAATACGGTGTCATTACACGCACATCGTAATCTACTCCTGCCGCACGTAAGTTCGGACCGGTAAATCCGTAATCCAATGCGCGTTCTGCGCTGATTGGTCCGGCTTTGATCGTACGGTCCATGAAAATGCGGTTACGCAATAACAGGTCGTCGAATTCCTGGAAGTGCTTATTGAATTCTTTCAGGAACTTTTTCAGTTTTACGTGGAATGTCGGAGAGAAATCTCTCTCAAAACCTCCGATGCGACCGATGTTTGTAGTCAAACGTGCTCCACACACTTCTTCATACAATTCATAGATCGCTTCACGCTGCTGGAACATATAGGTAAATCCTGTCAATGCTCCCGTATCCACACCAATTACCGAGTTACAAACCAAATGGTCTGCAATACGCGCCAATTCCATGATAATTACACGCATGTAATCCACTCTCTTCGGCACCTGAACACCGATCAGCTTTTCCATGGTCATTTCCCATCCCATGTTGTTGATCGGGGAAGAACAATAGTTTAATCGGTCTGTGATCGGCGTAATTTGATTGTAAGGTCTTCTTTCAGCGAGCTTTTCAAAAGCACGGTGAATGTAACCTACGGTTTGAACCGAATCCAGGATCTTTTCACCGTCAACCGTCAACACGTTCTGGAAAATCCCGTGTGTTGCAGGGTGAGTTGGCCCAAGGTTCAGCGTCGCGATTTGTCCGTCGATGGTTTCATCGGCAAACAGGCTTTTATTATTTGGAGTATCGCTCATAGTTTCTTACTTATCGAAAGTTTTCCTTTCCTAGTTAACGACCGAAGAAGCGATCGTCTTTATCTTCTCTTGTTGCATCTTCCAAATGGTATTCTTTACGCATCGGGAAGTAATCCATATCGTCTTCATTCAGGATTCGCGTTAAATTCGGATGTCCTTCGAAAATGATCCCGAAGAAATCGTATGATTCACGCTCCTGCCAATCAGCTCCTACATAAATATCTGTAATGGACTGAATGGACGGATTTTCGATCGGAAGAAATGCACGAACGCGCAAACGCACATTATTCACTAAGGAATGCAGGTGGTAGTTTACACAGATCTCGCGTCCTTTATCGTTTGGAAAATGAGCTCCGCCGATCAGGGTCAGGAAAGACACTTTCAACACCTCATCGGTTTTCAACCATTGGATCAGATCGTGAGCTTTAGCAGGATCAATCTCGATTGTCAGCATTCCGTAAGGTTCTTCGGAATTACGAACGGCTTCACCAAACTTTTCCTGGATACGGTTTAGAACCGCTTCGTTTGTCAAATTACTCATCGTTCAAATCGTATTTCTTCAACAAATGTTTGTATTCATCCGAATACCGGCGGCGCAGCGATTCGTTTTTCACCAGGCGGTGAATGTTCATACACCCTTCAATGATCTGCTCCGGTCTTGGCGGACATCCCGGAACGTAAACGTCTACCGGAATTACACGGTCAATTCCCTGCAATACAGAGTATGTATCAAAAATTCCACCTGAACAAGCACAAGCACCAACAGACAAAACCCATTTCGGTTCAGCCATTTGTTCGTAAACCTGTTTCAGGATCGGAGCTAATTTTTTTGAGATGGTCCCGGCAACGATCAATAGATCTGCCTGGCGTGGAGAGAAGGACATACGTTCCATTCCGAAACGCGCTACGTCGTAGTTACTTCCCATTGTACCCATGTATTCGATACCACAGCAAGAGGTAGCAAACGGCAGCGGCCAAACGGAATTTGCACGAGCAGCTCCGATGACCTTGTCAAGCATGGTCAATTGGAAACCTTCTCCGTTAATGGTTTCTACACCATTGATAATTTCTACTTTTCCCATTCTAAAGCACCTTTTTTAAGCACGTAGAAAAATCCTGTCAGGAAGAATGCTACGAAAACAATTACCGCGATCAATCCGTCAGACTGTAAGAATTTGAAATTCACAGCATACGGGTAGAAGAAGATTACTTCCACATCGAATAATACGAATAAAATTGCGGTTAATAAATAACGGATGGAGATTGGGAAACGAGCGTTTCCAACTTCTTCAATACCACACTCCCAGTTGGCATTTTTCTTCTTTCCAAATAGTTTGGGACCCAACATCGGGGCAACCACCAAAACCATTATGACAAAGCCCAGGGCAACACCTGCCTGGAGCAATATCGGTAAGTAATCTTCTGCAGAAGACATAATCTCTAATTTTTAAGACAGGCGAATTTAATACTTTTTAACAAGACCAAATTGCGAAAAATCCTATTTAGATTTAATCTAAATTACCACATAAATAAGTTTAAAACCCAGTAAAACCGTTGGTCGAAGAAAAGGAATTATCGAACGATGATAAAGACTTGTTGATGAGAACCATCCTTCCGGGAATCAGTCAAATATCCAAATTGTTAAAAAATAAATAGCTCTAAAATTTTAGTTTATTTGTTTTCCATAATCAGCGGAAGACTGATTGTCAGATTAATATAATCGTTCCCCAAATTGTACGGATTCCTATCATTGAATCCAAAGGTGTGAGCATAGGTCAAATCTATAAAGCTCAGTAAAGAAATTCCGATCTCTGCAGAGATCCGGTTATCCGGTCTTTGACCGAAATCCGTATAACAAAGATAACCTACCCGAACGATCCCAATATAATACCTGTATTCAAGGGTTACTTTCGGAGCCATCAACAGGGATTTTGATAATCTTAGATCCGTTCCTACGGCAAATCCAAGATGTTTGGCCGGCAGATAGTCTGATTCATGCCAACCCAAATTGAACGCTAGTCCGATAAATCCATCTTTTCCCTGCATGTAATTGACCCTTGGACCGCCTATCAGTTCATCTGGAACAACACCAAACTCTTCAATAAAAGAAAAGTGATTATCTTCTTGTGCATGCAGATTGCAAACCAGGAAACCGGAGGCAACAAAAGAAAGGATAAAAGCAAACAATTTCATAGGTTTCAAATAAGATGAAACAAAGGAAGCGGATTTGATCGACAAAAGAGTTGCGATTTTCCGTACTTGATTTTATTCAGTAGTTAATGTCGTACGTTTTATATTCCCCTGGGCTAAGATAAATGTTATCATAATAGGTATTTGTGATACTATTCTTGGTTACATGCCATTCAAAATAATACTGACCCATCGGAA
>CBFGPJ010000144.1:0-7239 GCA_965650615.1 uncultured Fluviicola sp.
GGTCTGACCGTTTCAATTAATTTGTGTGTTTTTCCGTGCATTTGCTGTGCCTTCTTACCAATGGCAACAACTTTACCCGTTTGAATATCTTTAGCTACAATTGAAGGCTCATCCACTACTACTTTATCATTCATGATAATCAGTGTGTTTGCAGTCCCTAAGTCAATAGCAATTTCTTGTGTCAGAAAATTAAACAATCCCATCTAGCGCGCTCCTTTTTGCGTTTTCCCCTCCTTATTCGTAAATTCTCGGAAAGTGTTACAAAATTAGATTAAATAATCGAAATATTTCTAAAAGTAGATTCGAATTTGCAGAAAGAAGGAATGATTTCAACAGATCAGGCTTGAAATCGGGTTAAGTTTTTGAAAAACAACATAAAAACAAGTAAGGGCTAAAAAATTTCAGCCCTTACTTCCTATCAATTAGTTTACACGTTTCTCTGTGGTTCCATCGTCATAGACATAGATCACCAGGCCTTTCTCAGATTCTGAAACTTCCTGGCCCATCAGGTTTACAACTTTGACCAGCTTTTGGTCTTTCATTCTGTTGTCAATCGCAATGATATCCGGGTAAGAACGTGTTTGACCATTATAATCCACTTGTTTGATACGATAATAGTTGATCGTGTTGCGGGCATAGGTATAATGATTGATCGAATAATTGATTTCAGACTGGCTATCACCTGCACCATCAATCAGATCAAGCTTATTCCAGGAATTGCTGTTTGAAGGAGTTGTTGTCCATTCGATTTCGAAATAGTCGTTATTCATTTCTGTTTCGGTTGACCAGTTCAGGATATTGGACCCGGATAAGTAGGTTCCCGAAAAATTGCTCATCTCAACAGGAAGGATAACCGGCGTACATCCAATAACTGCCGTAGTATTATTTCCACCCCAGTTAAAATCAAAAGTATAACCAACACCTGAAGCACTGTAGTTGTCGATCAATAAGATGTAAATTTGATTTGCATTTACGTTTAGCGCATTTACCCATCTGTCACCGTATTGATTCTCACTATTGTCTGATTCATTTTCACGCATCCCTGTATTTCCATTACCTTGTGCATACGAACATCTGACAGGATCTGCAACCGGCGGACAGTTCGCTGCCGCATTCGCAGAAGTGAAAGGTCCCCAAAGAGCAAAATCGTAGTCTGAGTTAGCACTGGGATTAATTCTGAACGAAAGTGATCCACCGGTTTCGATGTTGAGATAGTACCAGGAAGATTGATGTTCGATACCCAAACAACCACTATTTGCATTGTTCAATTCCTGAACCCCAAAACCCGAACTATTTCCGGGAAGGGAAGTATTGCTGCAAATTTGTTCTGCAGTTCCGCAATTGGTCCCTCCAACTTTCTCTCTGATTTCAACAGGTCCCTTTGACTTAATAATATTTTCAAACGGAATTCCGGAAATTCTGCAAATTGAATCAATGTAACTTACGGAATAATTGGTTCCGGTACTGAATTCGATAAGATTATCAGCTGTTAAACGGGTGTATGTATCAGGAATATGATTCTCAATAGCCGAAAGGTACATTTTGCCATCTGCTCCCGATGCATTTAAACTGATTTTGTATTGGGATTGTGAAAATAAAGAATGGGTGGACAAGGCTAATAGAATTAGCAGAATTGGCTTCATCGCAAGAATCAATTAAGTTGTTGTATAAATTTCAGAGTACAAAAGTACTGCTTGGTTTCCCAACAAACTTGAAATTTAAGTTAAAAAGGGTGAACGGTGTCTTTAGCTGATTAAAATGTGGGTTTTGACAAATTTTTAGCAAATAACTATTGGATTGATTATCAGACAAATTCACATTATGTTTAATTTACTGTGAAGACCGGTTTTTGTCAACAAAAAAGGAACCTTTCGGTTCCTTTTTACACATTTTTATATTGCTTGAAATTAATGCTTAAAATGTCGGTTTCCGGTAAACACCATCGCTACTCCATTCGCATTACAGTAGTCGATCGACAATTCATCTTTAATAGACCCTCCCGGCTGAACAACGGCAGTGATTCCAGCATGATGAGCAATTTCAACACAATCCGGGAATGGGAAAAACGCATCAGAAGCCATTACCGCTCCTTTCAGGTCGAAACCAAATGATCTCGCTTTTTCAATTGCATGACGCAATGCATCAACCCGGGATGTCTGACCTGTACCACTTGCAAGTAACTGACCATTCTTAGCCAGGATAATTGTATTTGATTTGGTATGCTTCACCAATTTGTTTGCAAAAACCAGGTCTTCCACTTCCTGTGCAGTAGGTACTGTATTTGTTCTGGATTCGAAGTTAGCCGCTGTTTCGGACAACATGTCCTTGTCCTGCTCTAAAACACCGTTCAAGAGTGTTCTAAACTGACGTTTTGGTAATTCCACTTTCTTTTGAACCAACAAAATACGGTTCTTTTTGCTCTTCAATATTTCTTCTGCATCCGCATCAAAACCAGGAGCAACAACCACTTCACAAAACAGATCATTGATCAGGTTTGCGGTAGCCAGGTCAATTTTTCGATTGGCAATTAAAATCCCTCCGAATGCAGATGTCGGATCTCCTGCAAGTGCATCTGCATATGCTTGTGCCAAAGTCGAACGTGTAGCCAAACCACATGCATTATTATGTTTCAGAATAGCGAATGTCGGATCATTGTTTTCAAATTCAGCCATTAACTGAACTGCTGCATCCACGTCCAATAAGTTGTTGTATGACAATTCCTTTCCATGTAACTGATCGAACATGGCTGAAAAATCACCATGGAACCACCCTTTTTGATGTGGGTTTTCACCATAACGAAGTGATTGGCTTTCTAAAATGCTTTGTTTAAATACAGGTGTTTCTTCCCCATCATTGAAATAATTGAAGATGTGCGTATCGTAATGTGAAGAAACCATGAATGCTTTTTTGGCAAACTGTTTTCTTTGTTCCAATGTTGAAGCAGCACCTTGTGCATTCAAAATAGCCAAGAACTCTGCATATTGATTCACTGAAGGAATAATCACTACATCGTTATAATTTTTGGCTGCAGCACGAATCAATGAAATTCCACCGATGTCGATTTTCTCAATAATCGATTGATGATCTGCATCGGAAGCAACTGTTTCTTCAAAAGGGTACAAATCAACGATCACCAAGTCGATCACGGGGATATTGAATTGTTTTGCCTGGTCCAGATCAGCCTGCAGGTTTCTTCTGTGCAAAATACCTCCGAAAATTGCCGGATGCAATGTTTTTACACGCCCACCAAAAATTTCAGGATAAGAAGTCATTGATTCAACCGGTATAACCGGAATTCCCAATCCTTCGATAAACGTTTGGGTTCCACCTGTAGAGTAGATACTTACGTTTTCTTCATGCAATTTACGTACGATTGGCTCTAAACCATCCTTGTAATAAACTGAAATTAAAGCTCCTGTAATTTTCTTTGTGTTTTCCATGTGCATAACTTTGTTCCTTCTATCCGCAGCGGCGGACTGATTCGAGGGCGCAAAAGTACCGATTTTAAATGGAAAACCGTTGTAGTTTGTTGAGAATTAATTACCAACCATTCAATAAAATAAATTATTTACCGTGGTAGAAAGAGGATAAGTGTACTCTTATCCCCAAATGGGTAAAACACAGAAAAATCGATCATCTCCTTCGGGTTATCCGTCTTGTGAGACGGAACCTCAGTCTTCGTTAGCCTTTGGCGGACTCTTATCTAAATCCTTTTCTTCTGGTCTTAAACAGGGCGTTGTTCAAATTCGTATAACTGATCGAAAACTCCAGGCTTCCTCCTTTGTATCCATATCTCAGGGCCGACAATGTAATATCATATGAAACCCCGAAATGGAATCCTCTCCAATCAATCTGCATAGTTGGTGAAATGGCGTCTTTTAAACGTGTATAAACCCCCAGACCAATAAATGCATCCTGGTTTAAACCGGTAATTTTACCCCCATCCTGAAAACGTCTTCTCAGAATTAACCCTAAGATCGATTCGTAATGTCCACCCTGAACAAATTGGGCAAATTGTGCATCAAAGGCCAATTTTGTTCCCGGAATATCCATTGAATATTTCACCATTCCGACATATTTTCTGGCAAGTTGCTCTTGAGACCCGGAACGAAAACGCATAGCGGGTGCATTCAAATGATATCCTGCAAAACCAACCTGGAATTTCATATCATTGTTTCTGGCAAAGCTGCTTTGACCTCCATCGAACTGATAAAAAAGACCTGCGGAGGCGTCCAGGTAGATAAACGAACTCAAACTTTGGGTTTCTCCGCTCACAATTGTCGGATCATACGCGTTATTTCCATTCCACTGGGAATCATAAAGTAATCGCGACATATTTCCGGACCGGTTCCCAATTCCACCCTGGATTCCCAACGAAAGCTGACTTCCATTTCCTACCGGAAGAATTCCCGACACGGTGACAGAACCTGTTTGCAAACCATATCCGGAACTTCCTGCGATATCATTATAAAACTGGACTCCAACACCTAAATGTGCTTTTGGTTTCCGGTCGTTCTTAAAAAAGTTAGCGTCTGCAGCCAGACCGGTAGTCATATAAGTTGTTGCACCCCCCAACCACTGATTTCTTTGTTGAACTGCAATTCTTTCCCAACCATCATATACTCCCACCGCACCCGGATTGAGCAAATTTGGAGATTGAAGAATCTGCGTCACATGAAAATCCTGGGCACTTGCCGACAAACCGGTCAAAAATGCAAGTGCCGTTAAAATCCCTCCTCTCATGATTATCTTGTTACAGTAACGTTACCTGTATATCTTTCCGTTCTGCCATCCGTGAAAGTCACATCAGCCTGGTAAGCATATACTCCTGTATTAATTCTCACACCATTAAAGATTCCATCCCATTTAAATGCCGGGTCCGAACTCATGATCATTCGGTTCCCCCAACGATCATACACATACCAGGTAAAGGACGCAACATCTCTTCCGACTTTTGGACCCAGGTAATCATTCAGTCCATCTCCATTTGGAGAGAATGCTGTTGGCATATAGAATCCGTTGAAACAGTTTTCTCCTACCGGATTCGGGTCACAAGAGTCAAGCGGATTGGTTCCGTTTGTAACCTCATCTCCATCATTGATTCCGTCACCATCAGTATCCGGATTATTCGGATCTGTACCGTATTGGGCTTCCGAACCATCCAGGATTCCGTCACCATCCGTATCTATGTTACACTGTGGAGTTGCGTTCGGTGGATCACATGGGTCTAAAGGATTGGTTCCATTCGTGAGTTCATCCCCATCATTGATCCCATCACCGTCTGTATCCGGATTCGTAGGATTGGTTCCTGCAGTTCCTTCCTGGGAATTTGTCAATCCATCCCCATCCTGGTCACACGGACCGGCATTCGGATTTGGAATACACGGATCGGTATTTGCCGGATCAGTTTCATCATTCACACCATCGCCGTCCGTATCTGTCGTGCTCGACTCCAAACCATCAATAACACCGTCTCCATCCGTATCTGTCGGATTATTAGGATCAGCGCCTATTTCAATACAATCGTTTTCACCGTCTCCATCCGTATCCGGGTTATTCGGGTCCGTTCCTGCAGTAATTTCATCGGTATTGGTACATCCGTCACCGTCAAGATCCGGATTATCCGGTATAAACACCGCGGTGATCGTAACCGGTGCAACGATATCCATTGAGTTGGTATCTTCCGTAACAGCCAATGTATAGGAATTAGCTGTATTTTCCCAATGAGAGAAGACAAATCCTGTAAGCGGTCTTGCTATTAAATTCGTTTGAATTCCCCCGAAATAATTTGCAGTCCACGGATAAGTCGGAGCCCAAATGGAATTCACTTTTACTTCTCCTGAAAGCGCCGGACTTACTGTTACAACAACCGCATTCGGACCGGTAACCTGATAACAATCTATCATTCCCTGGTTCAGCGCTGTACATCGCAGGTTCATGAAATCCCTCATAGCCTGAACGTTGGCTTGCCAACCGGCAACAGAACCTCCCCATTTGGCACAGTGCTGTGCCATTTCAGGTGAGATCTGATTGATCATACTGTCCAGTAAGTTATTCATATACGGACAGGAAAAATGCGTGTTTACCAAATCAATGTAACGTGTAATGTAGTATTGCTCTACCACTGGGTTCTCATTGATCAGTTTATCCAAAATATCGGTATGTCCCTGTCCTCCGGGATTCGGAAGATTTTCCACATTACAGGGATCTGCATTTGCAGTAGGATCAGGAATTCCGGTATAGTTAATATAATGTCCGAAACAAGCATCCATATCCCATAGGGTATAACGCCATTTCTTCTTATCACCAGCCGGATCCATTCCACGCCACCAGGCAGTGTTCCAGTTCAACCAATCCTGGTTTACAATATACGAGTTGATCACAAAGTAGTCGACCAATGACTCCCAGTTCAATAAACTGTCTACATAATTGAAATTTGCAGCAACTCCCATATTATTGGTGTTGATGTAATTTCTAAGGTCATTCCAATCCGGCTGTGCATTCGGTGCACCATATTCTTCCCAGGTCCCTCCCCATGTTTTCAGATACTGTAAATTGTATTTATCCTGTTCATAGTAGTATTTTGTAAAGTCATGATCATCCGCTTTTTCACGGATCTCATACACTCCCCAATATTGTCCGTTTACATACACAACGCAAGGTCTCCATGTACGTTCATCCAGTTTTAAACCTGCTTTTTGTGATAAGGTATGTACGAAAGCATCCCGGATATGTGCTCCTCCCGTCTCAAATGGGTAGTTATCACTCGCTCCGGGTTTTAAAATGACACGCTGGAAATTATCTCTTGTTTTATTCGGGAAGATCTGGTGATCAATTTCATGATCATATCCGAACTGATCTTTCATGATAAAGTCAAACCCTCTTTGGTCATATGCCCAGGAATCATTTCCGTGTTTATTAAATTCTCCCTCTCCTTTATCTACAAATGATTTATCTGCTTCCCATATTTCAAAGAACCCCTGCGGAGTGATTCCACCGTTCCCATTCAGCAAGGTAGACACGGAATTGCTTCCTGCACCTGCAACCGAAACTACAGGAACCGTATGATTTACATTGATGAAATAAGTCCCTGACATAGTGAAACTTGGTTCATCCGTTGAGAAAGCCTTTGCTCTCAGAACTGTTGTCGATGTAATGGATACCGGTCCTGCATAAAGCGTGGAAGCGGTTGTCGGAACGGAACCAACCGGCGGACCAGCGGAACGCGGATTCGCCGCC
>CBFGPJ010000145.1:0-7225 GCA_965650615.1 uncultured Fluviicola sp.
ATGATACTAAGTTTATTCAATCAACGAATTAGGATTACAATGATTTTGAACCACACTTTTTGAATGTTTTATCCGTAGCGAATTACTGCCGGTCGAAAAAAGGTAAAATCCGCGCGCTCAACCTTTTGTAAATAAAAAATATAGCTGTATCTTTGCACCCGTTTTCGTTGGGAAACACTGTAAGTTTCGTTTACAGTTTATGTTTAATTTCTTTCAGGAAACTACGAAACATCCTGAAATACAAGTAGAAAAAGCCAAATGGCAAAACAAATTAACGCGCAGGGATCTGCGGATTTTGATTGGGACGCATTAGCGTTGGACGGGTACACTTTAGCAAAACGTGCAGAGCTTTCTGACGTTTACGAAAAGACCCTTACTTCAATTAACGAGAAAGAAGTAATTGAAGGTACTGTTATTGCGGTTTCCAAAAAAGAAGTAATCATCAATGTTGGTTACAAATCTGAAGGGGTTGTTCCTGCTTCAGAATTTCGTTACAACCCGGACTTAAAAGCTGGTGACAAGGTAGATGTATTCGTTGAGTGTCAGGAAGACAAAAGTGGTCAGTTGATCATTTCTCACCGTACAGCTCGTATGCACAAAGCATGGATCCGCGTGAATGAGGTGTTACGTTCAGGTGAAGTAATCACAGGATACGTAAAATGTCGTACTAAAGGAGGTCTTATTGTTGACGTATTCGGAATCGAAGCATTCTTGCCAGGTTCTCAAATCGATGTTAAGCCAATCCGTGACTACGATGTGTATGTTGGTAAGAACATGGAATTCAAAGTTGTTAAGATTAACCAGGAGTTCAGAAACGTAGTTGTTTCTCACAAAGCGTTGATCGAAGCAGAATTGGAAGAACAAAAGAAACAAATCATCTCTGGCCTGGAGAAAGGACAAGTATTGGAAGGAACTGTGAAAAACATTACTTCTTATGGTGTGTTCATCGACCTTGGTGGTGTAGATGGATTGATTCACATTACAGATTTGTCTTGGGGACGTGTTAACCACCCGGAAGAAATCGTTGAATTAGATCAAAAATTGAACGTTGTAATCTTAGACTTCGATGATGATAAGAAACGTATCGCTTTAGGTTTAAAACAATTGCAACCACATCCATGGGATGCTTTAGATGCTAACTTAGCTGTTGGTGATAAAGTTTCAGGTAAAGTTGTTGTTTTGGCTGATTACGGTGCATTCGTTGAAATCGCTCCGGGAGTTGAAGGTTTGATCCACGTTTCTGAAATGAGCTGGTCTCAGCATTTACGTTCTGCTCAGGACTTCATGCAAGTTGGTGATACAGTTGAGGCTGTTATCCTGACTTTGGATCGTGAAGAGCGTAAAATGTCTTTAGGTATTAAGCAATTGATGCCGGATCCATGGTCTGCAATCGAAGCGAAATATGCTGTTGGAACGAAGCACCACGCGAAAGTTCGCAACTTCACTAACTTCGGTGTATTCGTAGAATTGGAAGAAGGTGTTGACGGATTGATCCACATTTCTGACCTTTCTTGGCAAAAGAAAATCAAGCACCCATCTGAATTCTGTAAGGTAGGTGATGAAATGGAAGTAGTTGTATTGGAAATCGATCGTGAAAACCGTCGTATTTCTTTAGGACACAAACAATTGGAAGAAAATCCATGGGATGTGTTTGAAACTATCTTCGGAGAAGGTTCTGTTCACCAGGGTACTATTATCGAAACAAAAGATAAAGCTGGTATCGTAGCACTTCCTTATGGAGTTGAAGGAATTTGTCCTTCCAAGCATTTACGTAAAGAAGACGGAAGCAACGCAAAAGTTGAAGAAACTCTTGACTTTAAAGTAATTGAATTCAATAAGGAATCTAAGAAAATCGTAGTTTCTCATACACGTACGTTCGAGGACGGAACAGATGAGAAAGTATCTAAGCCTGCAGCAGGTGGTAAAAAAGGAGCAGCCGGAGCTGGTTCTTCTACATCACAAGCTGTTAAAGCAAACAACCAAAGCAATGAGAAATCAACTTTGGGTGATTTGGATGCTTTAGCTGCATTGAAAGAAAAAATGGAAGGAAACGAGTAATCGAACCTTCTTAAGATAAAGGATCCCTCTCGGTTTACCCCGAGGGGGATTTTTTTGTTTATACAATTGATTCACATTATGAAAACAGTAGGTACGCGATGCATCGGGAATAAATCACATCCACACCCATTTTTATTTTTACCACAAATGCACAAATTTTTTGGAGGCGCTTACCAGTCGCCTCTCTTTTTCTAAATTCTATAAAGATTTCACTATAGAAAGCGAGTGCGGTGCGTTTATGCTAAAACTCCAGCGTAAGCGCATCAATAATATATGAAAATCCCGATGCATCGCGTACCTACACGGATCTTCAAAACCTTCACATTTCCCAAATCTTTATTTTTTTTCAATCCCAAAACCCTTACTCCTATTGACTTTCGGAGATTTTTGAAAAATATTTTCAATTTTTATAGTACTTTGTATTGCATAGTACCAAATTATACATATATTTGTGCCATAAATAGTACTTGTTATGAATGTAGAAAATACTCAGGCCCAAATGCGGAAAGGAATCCTGGAATTCTGTATTCTCAGTATCCTGAATTCAAAAGAAGCCTACCCTTCTGAAATTCTGGACCAGCTGAAACAAGCAAAGCTAATTGTGGTTGAAGGAACTCTTTACCCGCTTTTAACTCGCTTGAAGAATATCGAACTCCTTACCTATCGCTGGGAAGAATCCACTTCTGGTCCGCCCAGAAAATACTACTCCATCACGGAAGGAGGAAAAAACACATTGGAAGCTTTGCAAATCACATGGAACGAGCTCCATCACGCTGTAGAAACATTAACTACTAAAAAGAATTGATCATGAAAAAAACACTCTCAATACATTTAGGTCGTCAATTGTTTGTCATCGAAGAAGATGCATACGACCGCTTGCAGGCTTACCTGAAGAAACTCGAAGCCTCTCTCGCAAACGAATCCGGTATTACGGAAATCGTAGAAGACATCGAAATGCGCTTTGCAGAATTATTGACCCAATATTTAGGTGAAACACGCCAGGTTGTAACCATCAGTGATATTGAAAAAGCCATTTCTTCTCTGGGTGAACCGGAAGAAATTACGGAAGAAACGGAACAGCCCAAACAACAAACACAGGCAAATTACGATTCAAGCGGTCAGAAACGCATGTATCGCGACGTAGACAACGGTATGCTTGGAGGACTTTGTTCCGGATTTGCAGCTTACCTGGGAATCGATCCGGTAATTGTTCGTATCATTTTCGTGATATTCTTATTCATGGGATTCGGTTTCTTGTTGTACATCATTCTATGGGTCATTATTCCAAGTGCGAAAACTCCTTCCGAGCGTTTACAAATGAGAGGGAAACCCGTCAATATAGACACCTTAAAGGAAGAGTTTGAAAAAACAGCCGGACGCTTGAAAGATGACACGATTAATGCTGCGAATCGCTTCAAAACCAACAATCAACATCTCACAAGCCAGGCTGCAAAGGTGTTGCGCTTCATCGGAAAGATCTTCGGAGTATTCTTAATTGCTGGAGCATTGATCTGGTTGATCGTTTTCTCTTTGATTGTTAGCGGTGTTATTGATGTCGTTCCGATGACGGGAGACCAAAACCTCGCCTCCCTGTATGAATTCCTTCAGCTGGTTTCCCCTGTAAACAAATCGTTTTCATTGATCTGGATGGGAATTCTACTGGTTGGATTTGCAGGCCCTCTGCTTTCAATAGCAATTGGTATCAGATTACTTATCGGGAAAGTGAACAAATATTATAGGTTGAACTTCATTATTCTTCCTACTGCCATGTTTATTGGGGTAATATTTGGAATCGTCGGATCTATTAATTCTGCAAGAGATTACGAGGTATATTCCTGGCATCCAAAACAACATTTAGATATTGCGGTGAACGAATTGGAACTAGAAGAACTCCCATTAATGATAAACAACCACAAAATAGAGAGCAGTGGTGGAATAGACTTTATTTCAATCCAGAAAGGGCAAATTATGGAGCATGGAATCAATATAAGCTACAAAGAATCCAATGATAGTTTATTCCATGTTTCACAAGCTTTCAAAGCCCATGGCATTGATTTGGCAGCAGCTCAAAAACGTAGCATGCATATCAAACACCAATTGCGAATAGAAGGAAATAAAGTACTAATTAGCCCTTATTACTCATTCCCCTCATCAGATGGACTTAGAAATCAAGAAATTAAAATTGTTATCGAAGTTCCAAAAGGAAAAAAACTATTCATCAACAAACAAGAAGCCTTAATTGACGGACAAGAATATGCCGGAGTAATGTACGCCGACGAACCTTTTGAGGCATATGAACAATATGAAGACTAACTAGAAGAACTTCAAAAAGTGAAAGATATGTAAAGTCAACACATATCATTTTAAACTCTTTGATTATTCTCTTGAATCAATACCAACCCAACATAAGTAAAGTAAAGCAAAGTAGGCGGTATTCGGGTAAAACTGAATACCGCTTTTGCTTTTCTTTAGGATTGGTTATTTATATTTTAAAAATCTAAATGATTGAAAATAAATAATTTAAATTAAAATCTGTTCGTATCTTTGGGAACAAGCGAATTTGCGAATACCTAAAGTTGAAAAGTTATTTTAGTCCATTTTACTTAACACAAATTCTTTCTTCTCAGGCTGAATAAACTCCTCCACTTTCGACAGCTGCCCATATTCGTTATAATAATACCACTTATCAATCTTCTCATCATTTTCATTCACGAAACCATAACTCTTTAATTGGGCCCACGAATTATAACGTTGACCAGCATAAGGATCATAAACTGAAATTGGCAAATATCCGGTCAAAAGAGAATATTCAGCTTCTGTAAACCATTCAAATTCGATACGTGATCTTCCTTTCTTATGGAACCCATTTAACCAATTCACATTTCCATCGGAAAAATTCACTTTTAAAGAATCAAATTGCGGCAAGTCTTTTGTGATCTCCCACATAGTTCCTGAAGGCAGGATCTCACCACTTAAACGTGAAAAACTCTGAAGAATTGTCAGATGCGAAGCGGATTCCCCTTTAAAGTCTTCATAATAGCTCCAATCGCCCTGCTTGATGTATTCAACCAATGGCGGTTCATCATACAAACGCACCGGGTTTCCAACATTAGAGTTGCTTCCAGTTGTCAATCTTTCAGACGAATACGTTTGTGACGCCAGCGACATGGTATTCAAAGCCGTCAGCTCAATATTCTGGAACCACTGGAGATTTCCCGGGTTGTGGATCGTTTCATGTCCGGAAGCGATCATTCGCCCACCCAAATCATAAATTTCTGTCCAAACTTTATTATCTCCAAGCGGTTTTCTCACATATTTCAATTGCTGACCCAAATCATAATTAGTTTTCAGGACCGCATTGCCATTTTCAAACAAGATTTCTTCGATCACATCCCCGGAACGATCAAAGCGGGTGCGGATTCCGTTCAATTTATCATTCTTCCAATGCTCTGTTCTGCACAGACTATTTGTTCCCTGGTAATACTCCAGCCATTTTCCTTCGCGATTTCCATTTTGGTAAAACCCAACAATCCAGGGTAAAGTCGGAGAATAGTTCTGTTCCCATCTTCCATGTAATACGTTTCCTTTTCCTTCTCCACGGATCCAGATCTTATTTCTGCCTGCTTCAATATCACGTTCATCCAGGTCCTGCCGCTTAAAATTCAACGCAATGACTTCCGGTTTTTGCGGAATTTCAATGCGATTAGGTGCTTCCAGTGCAAAAGGCATATAGGAATCGTATGCTCCCTGGATCAATTTCAATTCTTCCAGTGAAAAACCAGACAACTGCTGCCATTCCATCACTTGATCACCTTTCAGATCTTTCACCCAGATGTAATTATCTGCCTTTGAAATGCTTTGTGCCAGGTTTTCAAAACCGCTTTCCCGCATCAAATAACCAACGGCGCAGTGTGTGTTGTGCTCATCAATAAATACCGGGATTCGTTCTGCACGATAATAATTCATTGGAAAAGAACCTTGCAGCCTGTAATCGGAAAGAACGTCGATTAAATGAGTCCGCATGGCCAATTGTTCTTCCGTCAAATGATTTACGTCCGCAGCTTTCAAAACTCCAAGCACCAATTCCAAATGCGCTTGAATGTATTGTTTGTCGGAGAGAAAAATGCGTTCGCTTTCTGCGGGAACATGTTTGGAATACTGTTTCCAATTCGGGTTAAAAGCACAAAGTTGTTCAAAAAGTGTGCTTGCATGCGAGGATAAACTGAATCCAAGCATTAAAATGATAAGGGTTGTTTTCATAACGGGTCAATTTTGATGGGTGTTACAATCAATAAACCGGTTCGTTCATTTTTAGTTGAATTTCGGGGAATAAAAATTAAAAGAAAGCATTATCAGAAGCAACACACTTTGTAAACCTTTTAGTTAATTCGTTTTCATAAATCACTGAATCGCATCTGCTTATCATAAACTTGTTAACCTTTTAGTTAATTGGTTCACAAAAACAGTACGTTCTATTCAAAAAATTGCTTCCCTTCCTTTAGATCCCGTTCCAATACTAGCCAAGATTCACTATATTTGTGCAACTTTATAATAAGGCTATGGCATCACAAACACCCCAGGAAGAATTGATCGCAGTTGACTTTAATACATTCAAGTCGGAAGTACTGAAAGACTTTCGTTTGGCTAGTATCTCCAGAGAAACATCCCTTTTAGGGCGAAAAGAAGTTCTTACAGGAAAAGCAAAGTTTGGAATTTTCGGTGACGGAAAAGAATTGGCACAAATTGCATTGGCAAAACAATTCAAGGACGGTGACTTCCGCTCGGGATATTACCGCGATCAAACCCTGATGATGGCCATTGACCAGTTAAACGTACGTGAATATTTCTCCGGATTGTTCGGCCATACAGATGAAATCATTGAACCGCAATCTGCAGGTCGTCAAATGGGTGGACATTTCTCCACACGAAACCTGGACGAAAACGGAAACTGGAAGAACTTAACCCAGCAAAAGAACTCGTCGGCTGACATCTCTCCTACCGGCGGACAAATGCCGCGTTTATTAGGATTGGCGCAAGCATCAAAAGTATACAGAGAACACCCAACCCTGAAAGACCTGGAAGCATTCAAATAATTCTCCAATGGAGGAAATGAAGTAGCCTTCGGAACAATCGGTGATGCTTCCACTTCAGAAGGCCCTTTCTGGGA